>JBFMFJ010000081.1:0-11158 GCA_040752235.1 Candidatus Zixiibacteriota bacterium
TGAAAGGTCCCGATAATAGTCGAGCCCGATCTCACCGACAGCAACCACTTTTTTGTTATTAGTCAAATCAATTAGCTGATTTTCAACGTCTCTGTTGTACTTCTTTGCATCATGCGGATGCATTCCGATCGTGGCGTAAATACAATTATACTGATCGGCCAGTTTGACGGAATTAATCGAAGTCTGGAGATCGGCGCCGATGTTTACCATGGTGTGAACACCGGCATCGAGAGCGTTTTTTATTATTTCGTCGCGTTTGCAGTTAAAATCCTTGAAATCCAGATGGCAATGCGAGTCAATCATCAGCTAATCGTAGCTCCGGGAGGAAGATCGGATTCGGGCGTAATCACGCAAAGTTCTTTACCCTTTTTGGCCGCCAGAAGCATACCTTTGGATTCGACACCGCGGATCATCGCCGGTTTGAGATTTTTTACGACTACAATTTTCTTTCCGACCATCTGTTCCGGCGTATAATGCTGGGCAATACCGGCGACAATCTGGCGCTTTCCGTCGCCGACATCTATCTGCATTCTCAGCAGCTTGTCGGCACCCTCAACCCGTTCAGCTTTCAAAACCTGGGCAACAACCAGTTGTACCCGGGAAAATTCGCTGATTTCCAGAAGGTTGTCATCGTCTTTTTTCTCCGGCTTTTCCGCCTTCTTTTCTTTCCCGGCATCTTTCAATCTGGGAAAGACCGATTCTTCGATGGCGATATCGGTTCCCGGTTTCAACTGGAAAAAGGTGCGGGCCAGATCCATGCTTAAATCTTCGCGGCCGAGTCCAAAAATGGAAAGGATCTCGAGGCATTTATGGGGCATGGTCGGATAAAGCAGAATGGATACGATCCGGACAACCTCGGCGCATGTATACAGCACGCCGCCAGCCTCTTTCATCTTGCCGTCCTTGACCATTTTCCAGGGAGCATTGGCATCAAAAAACTTATTAGCCAGTCTGACCAGATTCATTGCTTCTTCGATAGCATTCCCGATTCGGAAATTATAATAATGTTCAATAGATGTCTCGACCGCCCCTTCGCTTTGATCAATAATTTCTTTGACGCCTTCGAGATTATTCGCTGGTGACGGCAGTGCGCCGCCGAAATTCGAAATAATCATTTTAGCCACGCGGGAAACAAGATTTCCCAGATCGTTGGCCAGATCACTGTTGTACTTCGTAACCAATTGTGATCTTTTTATGTCGCCATCCATACCGAAGGGATACTGAGTCAACAGCAGATAGCGCGTGGCATCGGTCCCGAATTGCTCCACCAGTTCATCAGGAGGAATCTGGTTACCAAGGCTTTTGGACATCTTGACACCATCAATGGTGAAATAGCCGTGAAGCAGAATCGTTTTGGGAAGAGGAAACTTTAGGGCCAATAACATCGCCGGCCAGAAAATGCAATGAAATTTGAGGATATCCTTGGCCATGAAATGAACGATTTCCGATGTCGCCCACCACTTCCTGAAATGCGCCTCATCGCGGCCATAACCTATTCCGGTAACATAGTTGAATAAGGCATCGATCCAGACATAGGCGTGCTGTGAGGGATCAAAAGGAAGTGGAATCCCCCAGGTCACTCTTTCCCGTGAGATCGAAAAATCGGGCAATCCGTGATTGAGAAGACCCAGCACTTCGCGGCGCCGCTCATCGGGCAGAATTACCAATTCGTTTGACTCGATCAGTTCTTTGACTTTATCGACGTAGGCATTCAACCGGAAAAAATAATTTTTTTCCTTCAGGATTTGCGGCGGTTTTTGATGATCGGGGCAGACACCATTCACCAGATCCTTCTCGGTCAGAAATTTCTCACACCCGGTACAATAAAGACCTTCATATGTATCGGAATAAACGACATCCCGGCCTTCATCGGTTTTGGCGTCTTTCAGAATCGTGAGTATTTTCTGAAATCCCTTTATATGCCGCTCTTCCGTTGTTCGAATAAAATCATCATATTCAATCGAAAGAAGTTTCCAGGCATCTTTGAAATGCGTAACGACGCCATCACAGAAAGTCTGCGGATCCATGCCGGCGGCAGCGGCGGCCTCGGCCACTTTGGTGCCGTGCTCATCCGTCCCGGTCAGGAAAAAAGCTTCGCGCCCGTTAAGGCGATGAAATCTGGTCATCAGATCAGCAGCAATGGTGGTATAGGAATGTCCGATATGAGGGCGGTCATTGACATAGTAGATGGGCGTGGTGATGTAGAATGGCTTCCGCATAGGTCACCTCCGATTACTCAAATTGTTCATCCTGCGGGAATTCTTCTTCGGCAGGTTCCTGTTCCTGGATATCTTTATCCTTGGCCAGAGCATCAAACCATTTCTTGAAAAATGAGGTTTCCTGACGCTGCTGTTTCTTGATATCGCGGCCGAATATTTTTATCTCTTCGCCGGTCTCAAGTTTGACCACCATGTAATCTTCGAAGACATTGATGCGGTCAATGACGCCGACCCCCCGGTCGGTTTCGTAATTCTCGCCGACCTCAGGATATTTCTCACGGACACCGGCGTAAAAATCGGCTTCGTAACGAAGACAACACAACAACCGCCCGCAATTGCCGGATATTTTGCTGGGATTCAGCGATAGACCCTGCACCCTGGCATCCTGCGTCGATATAGGATCGAATTTCCTCAGGAATGATGAGCAGCACAGGTGCAGCCCGCAGATACCGAAACCTCCGATCCGCTTGGCCTCATCCCTTACTCCAATCTGGCGTAACTCGATTCTCGTGCGATAGACCGCCGCCAGATCCCTGACCAAAGCCCTGAAATCGACGCGATGCTCTGCCGTGAAATAGAAAGTCAGCTTGTTTCGATCGTACTGATATTCGATATCGATCAGCTTCATATCAAGCTTGTGTTTCTCGATCAGGCCTTTGGCTTTTTCCCAGGCGGCATCTTCATCGGTATGGTTCTCCGCAATTTTCTTCCGGTCATCTTCACTGGCCGGCCTCAAAATCGATCGCGGTTTGATATCTTCCGAGAAATTGATATCCCTTTCGACCTTCTTTTTCAGAACGCCGGCATCCTCTCCCCGTTCAGCCTCGACGATCACATAGTCATTGATATTGAGAGAATGATAATATGTATTATTATAGAATTCTCTTCGATTCCCCTTAAATTCAACAAGATATAAATCAGGCATATTTTTTCCTCAAAAGTTCTAAGTTACAAAATCAGGAAAACCTGTCAAGTGGATTGCCCGATATGCTTCTTAAAATTAAATACGAAGGCGGCCATGGCCGGACGGATATGAACATTTCTCCTTATTCCCAGGTGCATTTCCTTGATATAATCCACCAGGGAACAGAAATCATCTCCTCCGGTGACCTGGTTGGCAAGTTTTTCCAATTCCGGCAAAAGATCGGTATTGGTCAGCCCGGAGGCATCCCGGCCATATTTCAGCAATATCAAATCACTCATAAGTGATTGCCAGAATTGAAGAACCTGCTCCGCCTCGCCCCTATTGTTGGGATTAATCATTTCATTAATCACGGCAAAGGCTGAGGGATTATCCTTCTGGAACAAGGCCTTAAACATCAAGAAAGAGACTTCCCGAAGCGAAGATTCCTCCTCATTGACCAAAGCAGCCGCCCGTCCCAGAGACCCTTCCGCGAGCCGTGAATAAAAGGCCGCCTTTTCCTGAGAAATTTCGTATTTGGCCTGCAGGTGCCCGGAAATTTCAGCCTCAGGAATTGGCCTGAAGGCTATTTTTTGGGCTCGGGATTGAATTGTCGGCAACAGGTTTTCGGGATCGCGAACCGTCAAAATTATAATTGTCTCTGGCGGCGGCTCTTCTATCAGTTTAAGAAGTGAGTCGGCCGACGAAGCCAGCATTTTCTCCATCTGGTAAAATAAAATTACTCTTTTAGTGCCATCGGCCGGCTTCATGGCGGTCCGACGTTTGATTTCCCGGGCGACACTTATGGGAATTGTCAATTGTCGGGTTGAGGTGATAATCCGGTAAGGATCTTCCCGCTTCTGCTGCAAATATTCAAGAATCAAATCGGAGGCATCGCTTTCCGATCGATGGGGAGGAATCGGCACTGCAAAAAACATCTCAAGAAAGGTGAGATTTATTATCTGTCGGCAGTTTCGACATTCACCACAGGCATCGACTATTGCTCCGTTGACGTCTTTGACAGGCGCCTCGCAATTCACGAGCGCCGCCAGCGCCACAGCCATTGGCCACTTGCCGATACCATCATCGCCATAAAATAAATATGTCGAAGCTAACCTATTGCGAAGGTATGAATTAAGCAATATTTTGCGGGCAATTTTCTGCCCGTATATGTCATTTAAAGGAGTCAATTAATATCCATTCTACCGGATCGAGCGGTTCCCGGCCATGTCTTAATTCGAATTTTATGATTCCGGTCGGTGCGCTGCCCAGTCGGATCCCCTTATTGACAATCTGATTCTGGATCACTGTAAGATTGTCAAGTCCGGCATATGTAGAATAATAGCCATCCTCATGCTCAATAATCACAAAATTATCATAACCTCTCAAATTTCCTATATAAGCAACCATACCGGAAGCCACGGCCATGACCGAGCCCTTGGGCGTGCCTTTGATTTCAATCCCGGGCGAGAACGATTTCAATTTTGTAATTTTATCGGTCTTCCAGCCGAATCCGCTGGTTACAGTGCCCTTGATCGGGGCATAAAGACTGCCCTTGTAAGTGGCGAAATGCCCGGTCTCAAAGTTAAAGTCTGTCACGGAATTCGACCGTTCCCGGTCAAGTCTGGCCTGCTCCAGTCGGGCCACCAGGTCTTCCATCTGGCGAGCGGCCTCAGTAAGCGTGATTAACCTATCCGCCTCATTTTCTTTTTTCAGGCGGACCTTGGTTAAATCACGTTCCTTTTTCTCCTTTTGAGAGGTAATAATCGTATACTCGCTCGTCTTCTTCTTGCGGACATCCGACACTGATTTCTCCTGGTCGACCAAATCCGAGAACTCTTTGTCGGCCGACTGCAGCAGGTCCGAGGCCATTGTCAATTCTTCTTTATCGTACTCGGCAAGAGCCTTGAGATAGACTCTTTTCTTAAAAGCATCTTTTTCCTTTTTTATTTCATCCGCGGGGACTTTGCCTTCAGGACGAATGCCTGCATAATAATATTTTAAATTGGTCAGGTAACGGCCATGGGAATTTCGATAATGCTGTTCTGATGATTCCAGATTACCCTTGGATACATCCATTTCCTTTCTCAAGTCCTTCAGCTGCTTGTTCAGACGATCCAAAACCGTTTTATTCATTGAGGCACGTTGCTCATAGTCCGAGATATCCTTCAATACCTTTTTTTCAACATTCTTGAGCGAGTCAAGATTCTTTTGCGAAGTCTCCATCTCCTTTTTAATCTTCTCCAGTTCCTGTTTCTGCTCCTGCAAATCGGTGGGAAATACAGAATGGGCGCCGGCAAGGATAAATATTCCGGTGATGAAAATGGCCGCAAAATATCTTTTTGGAAATAACCTCATCGCAATGACCGCCTGATTCCGGCATATCCGCCAAGAAAACCGATTATCACAGCCGCCAGCCCGAAATAAGCCAATTCGGCGGGCTGGGGATAAACGACCTCAAATCCCTGGAATGATAAGCTGTTCATGGCATAAAATATTATGGCCCATCCCGCGGCAGCCGAAACCGCAGAATAAAAAATGCCCTCAATCAGATACGGAAATGAAAGGAAAATGCGCCCCGCTCCCAAAAGACGATGCTGCATCAGTTCCTGCCCCCTGGATCTTGCCGAAAGCCTTATCGAATGCAGCAGGTTCAATATCACCGCAAGCGAGATGACAATCCCAAGAAAGATCACAATTTTGATTACCAGGCCGCGAGTAGTCTCTATTTTTTCCAGCCAGGTTTTCGGATAATATATCTCTGATACTCCGGTCAGCCTGCTGAAATTGGCTTCGAGAACAGCCAGATAGGCGCTGTTTCGATATTGACTGGTAAAAGAAATAAGAATCGACCGCGGCAGCGGATTATCGGTGAAACCGGCCAGCAGATCAGTTCCCATCATCGCATTAAGTTTATCCCTGGCCGCCTCCTTGGTAATATATTCGATCTCCTCGATACCATCCATATCGGCAACGGCACCAAGAATCACCGAAATTGTCGAATCAGGAAGAGCATCGTCAAGAAATAACTCCATGTCGATATCGGCGGTCATTTTTTCCAGATAAAGACTTGATGAGAGCGCCGAGATCCATACCAGATCAAACATCAGGAACAGAAGTAGCAATGATAATAAGGATGTCATCGCCGACAATGGCCGCCCGACAATATTACGGACCGATTTACCTATCAAATAAAAGAGTCGACTCATTCTAATTTACCGCCGGAAATTGAGTATTGATCCGCCCCCGGCAATTCAACGCCCGTTTGACCTGAGGTCAAAATAATCAGGCTATGTCCGGCAACGGCCAGCCGCTTAAGTTTATCCATGACAACCCGGGCCATATCCGAATCCAATCCGGAAAGCGGTTCATCGATAAGAAGCAACGGCTGATCGGCTACGATTGCGCGCCCGAGCATCAAAAGGATTTCTTCTCCCCTGGAAAGGCTAATAGCCTTCTCGTTTTTTTTATTCAATAAATTCAGTTGACCAAGGACTTCAAAGACACGTGATCGCCGCGCCCCCGGACCATCGCCGCGCAAAATCAATGGATATGAAAGATTCTCGAATATTGTCTGATATGCGATCGGCTGAAAAATCCCCCCTACTCCGCCGGTTCTTCTTCTTATATTCTTGAGATTTTGCCCGCCTCGGTCACCGATATTTTTGCCAAAAACGTAAATCGTCCCTGAATCGGGTCTTTTGGAGCCAATAACCAGTTCGACGAACGATGTTTTGCCGGCCCCGGTCGTTCCCTCAATTACAGCCGATTTTCCGTAAGAGAGCGAGAAATTCAGGCGGTCAAACACCTTTTTCCCGGCCGTCCCCGCCAGCGAGACTTCGGCCAGCTCGACAATATTATCGCCTTTATTCAATTTGACTTCGTCCATAATTGTTACTTTTATTGTATAAACATATGATAAAAAAGATGCGTTTTCAATAAATATTAATTTATTGCAACATGGGCCATTGGATGATAAGATTCATTTTGCTGCTGTTTTTTTTAACACTAACAATATCGACCGCATCGGCGGCTCACTGGCACCAGCTTCCTGTCTCTTTCAACTACGAATTTACCGGACTTCATTTTATTGATGAGAATAAAGGATTTTTGGTTTCGAGAGAAGGTTTCCTTGTCTCACTGGATCTTTCCGGCGAGACACCGAAAACGGACACTTTTTCATTCTCATCGAATCTAAATGACATCTATTTCCATCCTGATGGCAAAAACGGATTTGCCGTCGGAAGTGACGGGTTGATATTGAGGTCGAGCGATTCCGGTCGAAGCTGGGAAACGTCCAAACGGGACCCTGATATGCGTCTTACCGCAATTTCTTTCATCGACTCCCTACATGGCGTTTTGGTCGGGGCCAATTACAGCAAGACATTCATTGATATCGGATTTATACTGTTGACATCTGACGGCGGGGCAACCTGGGATTCCCTTGACATTATCGGCCGTAAAATCCGATACATCGACATAGCCCCTGACGGACTTATTTCTGTGACCGGTCTGAGAAGTGTCTTTTTGTCTGAAAATAGGGGATCTACTTGGGACGAGGCCGATATTCTTTCAGGAAAAATTCCCATGGCGGCGGCTGTCAGAGGGAATAACGGCATCCTGGTCGGGGGAAGCGGCCTGCTGGCGGTATCCTCGGACCGCGGCAGGAATTGGGAATTTGTCGAGTCCCTGATTGATACGGCCACCTATTTCGACATCCTTATGCTGGATTCGCTGAGGGCCTTTATTGTCGGGACTGATGGTGATATTCTTTACACTCGGGATGCCGGCCGCAACTGGGTACCCGAAGCCAGTTCCGTCGGCAATGATCTGTATGCTCTTCAGAAAATCGGAAAAAGAATCTTCGCCTGCGGCAAAAGAGGCGTAATCATTTATTCTGATATTGAGGAATAAAGGCAGAATAATCAAAGATTATTTTCTGAATCCTGATCCTGGCACAGGCATAGATCATTCAAATCATTTTTCAGTCGGCTGGTACATATTTTAAGACGGCAAACCAGATCTCTGGTGTACTCATCGGTGGCATTCCTGGGCCTGAAAAGTGATGATAGTTCTTCCTCGACCTGCGTAAGACGGTTGGTATTTCTGACGATGGATTGAAGTCTGTCAGAGAGTTTTTCACTGGCGATATTGACTGATTCGGCGATATCGATAAACAATTCCTGCCCTTCGATTATCAGCGGCTCATCAAGACGTCCCTCGCCAAGGTTTTCGATGCGCTTTCTTATTATCTCGCGCGGCCTCATGTATTCGCGGGAAAAGAAAATTACCGGGTATACCATTATTCCGAATCCTACCAGCAATGCGACCGTCAAAGAAGGTAACGGCCGGAAATTTAATTCGATCATAACCAAAAAAATACCGCCGGATAATGTCAAGGCGGCGGAAAGAATCAGATATATGCTTACTATAAGATTGGCTTTGTACTTCCTCATGAGCATCGTAACGCTTTTTAAGCCCTCTTCCAGCATCGTTTCCCCTTTTTTAATTCTATCGGAAAATGACTGCAAATCTGAAGCAATTTATAGCTTGACATAAATGTACAGATTGCCCAAATTTCGGGACGTGAAGAATAATCTGCATTACAATTACCTGGATATAATTTCGGTCCCGGCTGCGGCTCTTAAAGCCAAGAAAATATTCATCGGCTCGGCGTCGCTCCTGGCGGCGTTAATTATATATGATATTTTCACTTACGCCGGGTTCGCTGTCGCCGGAATTTCCGCGGATTTGCTTTATGAAGTATTCGGACTGCTGCCGCTGCAATTATCCGGTCCCGAAACAGTGCCGGGAAAATTCATTTATTATGCCGGAATCGCCATCGGCACTTTTATAATTTTATCCGGGATGACGGCTATCGGTATAATCGATATCGAAAAATTCAGAGGAAATCAATTTTGCACGGCATTGCAGGCACTAAGATTTGCACGGAGCAGAATGAAACAGCTTTTTATGTCGATTCTGACCATCGTGCTGTTCATCGGCTTTATAGTGTTCCTGGGAGTCCTGGTCGGTCTGCTGGCACGAATTCCATATCTGGGCGAATTGATATATTCGGTCTTTTTCTTCTTCCCCAATTTCATTATATCACTGGTGACCGTGCTTGTCATCTTTGTCCTCTTTACCGGAATATTTGTCATGCCATCGGCGGTGGCGGCTGACCGGGCCGGCGAAACCTTTAATTCGATCCTGGGGACTTTCTCCACCGCCATACGACAGCCGCTACGCTGGGCCGGATACTCGATTTATATTCTGGCCGCCGCAAAGGTGGCTGGTTTTGTATTTGCTTATGTCTGCTTTCGAGCGGTGCAATTCATGAAAATCATAACCACGCTCGGCGGCGGGGAGAAAATAGAGATATTGATTAGCTCCGGATTGTCTGAATTGCCAATCGGCGGCGGTCTGGCCGGTTTTACTTTCAATATTTTTCCGGGTGTTAATTTTGGTTTCGATATCTTAAGATTGATGACTGCCGAACCTGAGTCAGGTCTTTTTGCCGTGCTCATGGCGATTTCACTTTTTCTGGTATTTTTAATTATTTGGGGTTATATTGTCTCAATCATATCCACGGGACAAACATATGCTTATGTAATCATCAGAAAAATCAGAGAGGGATATTTTATAACCGATGAAGAACCCATGATAAAATAAATCTAAATAGAGGTAACTTAAGAAAACATGAGTAGTTGGACATATTTCTGGATTTTTGTTCCGCCGGTTCTGCTGGTCCTGATTGGCGTCATATTCTATATGGTGACAGGCAGGAGGGTAAAGCAATGAGCGCCATATTGGTCGGCTTTATCCTTTACTTGATTACCTTATTGGTGGTCGGATTCTTGACATTTCGATACAATAAAACAATTGCTGATTATGTTCTGGCGGGAAGAAGACTCGGTGTATGGGTGATCACTTTTTCCGAAAGAGCTTCCGGCGAATCAGCCTGGCTTCTGTTGGGATTACCCGGAGTGATTTTCGCCTCCGGCCTGGCGGAGATTTGGGTGGCCATCGGCTGCACCTCGGGCATCCTGTTTTCATGGATGTTTATCTCCCGACGGCTGCGGATAGAATCGGAAGCCAATTATGCTCTGACCATTCCGGAATATTTCGAGAATAAATACAACGACTCGACAAAAGTCATCAGGACTTTCGGCACTATTATTATCGTTTTCTTTTTTACCTTTTATGTATGCGCGCAATTTATCGGCGCAGGCAAAGTCCTTAATGTCTCTTTCGGCATTCCGGAATTTTACGGGATGATTATCGGTGCCCTGATTATCCTGTTCTATACTATCATGGGCGGATTCATGGCGGTTGCCTGGACCGATTTCATACAATCGTTGTTGATGGTGTTTACTCTGATACTGTTGCCGATAATAGCCCTGGTCGAATTCGGCGGCTGGGATAAAATCGTCGCCGAAATTGCCTCGACCCGGGCAGATCATCTGTCAATTCTCGGAGGCAACACCGGCATCCTGGCGGCATTTTCGATCATCTCGGGCCTGGCCTGGGGGCTAGGTTATATGGGGCAGCCGCACCTTCTGGCGCGGTTTATGGCCATAAAGGATCCCGATCAATTGCGCAAAGGCACCGTGATAGGTATCAGTTGGGCTGTCCTGGCTTTCTGGGGCGCCATGTTTATCGGCCTTTTCGGCATAGTGGTCTTTGCCAATAGTGCCATCGCCGATCCGGAGAAGGTCATGCCGATGATGGCCACGCAGCTTCTTCCCGGGTGGCTCGCCGGCATCTTGATCTCCGGGGCTATTGCGGCCATGATGTCGACCGCCGACAGTCAATTACTGGTGACCACTTCGGCCGTGGCTGAAGATATTTACCATAATTTCTTTGACAAAAATGCCTCGGACCAAAAACTGGTGACAGTCTCCAGATTAGTCACATTCTGTGTGGGTGTTGCCGCCTTTGGCATTGCCATGCTTTCAAGAGAATTGGTCTTCACCATGGTGGCTTTTGCATGGTCGGGCTTGGGCTCGGCCTTCGGTCCGGCGCTCCTGTTGTCGCT
>JBFMFJ010000082.1:0-11089 GCA_040752235.1 Candidatus Zixiibacteriota bacterium
ATTTTATCCTTGTTCATTCTTCGTCGTTGGTATTTCGCTTCAATACTTCATTCAGACTGCCGGAACGGAATCCCTGCAGGTCCACCGCCACATATTTATAGCCGAAAGATTTCAGTTTATCAATGATTTTCTCGCGGGTCGATTCATCCAGAAACATATTTATATTCTCCGGCGGTACTTCGATTCGCGCCATATCGCCATGATCGCGCACGCGCAATTCTTTTATGCCGAATGTCCGGAGGTACGCCTCCGACTGCCCGATTCGCGTCAGTTTCTCCGGCGTGATGACCTGCCCGTAGGGAACCCGCGAGGCCAGACAGGGCGAGGCCGGTTTATCCCAGGTGGGGAGATTCATCTCTTTCGACAGAATCCTGATCTCATCCTTGGTCAGCCCCGCCTCTTTCAAAGGACTGATTACGCCGAATTCACCCGCCGCTTTGGCACCGGGTCGGTAATCGCTGATATCGTCGAAATTGGCGCCGTCGAGAAGCCATTTGATGTTATGCTCATGCGCGATTTCCGACAGCCGCTGAAACAATTTACTCTTGCAGTGATAGCATCGGTCGAGCGGATTGGATGTAAATTCGGCATCGGCCAGTTCATCGGTTTTGATGACGATATATTTCACGCCGAGCGATTCGGCGAAAGCGCCGGCGTTTTCGAAATCACCTGGCGGGGTCACTTCGGAGTGCGATGTCACCGCGGTCAATTTATCTTTAAGCACCTCGGCGGCAATTTTTAGCAGGAAAGTCGAATCGACTCCGCCGGAATAGGCAATCAGGGCGCTTTCGAGCGATGCCAGACGCTCTGTCAGTTTCTCCACTTTCGCCGCCAGCCCTTTGGGGTGATTGGCTTTTTCCTGATACTGTTTTGTACTTTCCATTTATTTCCACCATTTTAAATACACAATTAAGATACGGAAAAGACGAAGAAATTGTCTGGAAATATAATAATAACATTTGGAGAAATTTTGACTGTAAAAAAGAATATTATCCCTATGTCGGGATTTGTCATAAATTAATAATAGTCCTTGACTATAATTGTGGTCTCAAGTAGAATATGGATATGGAATATAATATTTATTGTGATGAAAGCTGCCATCTGGAAAACGACCGGCAAAAAGCTATGGTATTGGGTGCCGTTTGGTGTCCAAAGGAAAAGGCACGAGAGATAATGATCCGCGTACGGGAAATAAAAACAAGTAATGGTCTTAGCAAAAACTTTGAAATAAAATGGACAAAGGTTTCGCCCGCCAAATTAGATTTTTACATGTCGGTCCTGGATTATTTCTTTGATGATGATGATCTTCATTTTAGGGCATTGATTATTCCAGATAAATCAAAATTGAATCATGCCGCCTTTAATCAAACACATGATGATTGGTATTACAAGATGTATTTTGATATGTTGAAGATGCTCTTTAAACCAAACGCACATTATTATATTTATATTGATATAAAAGATACAAGAGGCGCTCAAAAAATAGGTAAATTGCATGATATTTTATGCAATAATATGTTGGATTTTGATAGGAGTATTATTGCACGCCTCCAATTGGTGAGATCACATGAAACTGAAATATTGCAGATAACTGATTTATTGATAGGGGCTTTGAGTTATATATACAGGGATTACAAGACCAGCGGTGCCAAAAGTGCAATTATTGGGCGAATAAGAAGTAGAACAAACTATACTTTATTACATAGTACTTTACTATTAGAAGAAAAATTCAATATTTTTAATTGGCAGCCAGAGGAAAAATGAAATATGGAAAACCCGGCCTGGCTACCTGATACATTAGTTTTAAATGGCCTGTGGGAGGAAATATTAAATCGTCTTTTTCTGATTTTCAAGCATGATTTTCACCAAAAGAGGCCTTATTTCCAGGGAAGTCAGGTTTGGTGGGATAGAAGAATACTGCCTGGAGAAAAATATGAGGAGGGATTTTGGCATCTTATCACCAAAACAGATTTGACCACAAAAGAAAGGTTATTTGATATAAGAAGAGCAGAAAGACTGCCATGGTGCAATCCAATTATTACATATTCACATGAAGATGAGTATATTCTGATATGGGATTATAAGGAATCTAAAGAAAAAATTCGAACCTATTTGTGGCTTAAGGATTTTGATTATGTCATTATTCTTGAAAAAAAGGAAAAAAAGATTGGGATGATAGCTTATTTAATAACGGCCTTTTATATTGATGGTGAATCATCAAGGAAAAATATTCGGAGAAAATTCAATAATAAAATATGATAATAATGCAAGTGCCGCCCATTTGAGCGGCACAAGATCTCTTTCTACAACATGGTAGATGAGGCTATTTATATAATCGTCAAATTTCTAATTCTGTCAACAACTTTCTATATATTAAACGCAAAAAAGGACACCAAAGTTCAATATTATTATCAATTTTAATTGATAATTGTCAGCATCCAATTGCAGAACAAAAGGTTGCTGGCCAGTATCCTCAATTCACTTTTTTTGCCAAAAACGGCTCGATTTCCGCGATCTTATGCCGCGTCTGTTCCATGCTGTCGCGGTCGCGGATGGTTACCGTGTCGTCTTCCTTGGTCTGGCCGTCGATAGTAATACAGAACGGCGTTCCGGCTTCATCCATACGCGCATAACGCCGCCCCACCGAACCGCTGTCATCATAGAAGACCTTGAATTTCTTCTTGAGATCGTGATAAATCTTCTCGGCGATTTCCGGCATCCCATCTTTTTTCACCAGCGGGAATACGGCCGCCTTGATCGGAGCCACTTTGGGGGACAATTTTAATACAGTCGATTTTTCGCCGCGCGTTTCATCTTCCTCATAGGCATCGACAAGAACTGTCAGCAGAGTCCGGTCGCAGCCGGCCGAGGTTTCGATAATGTATGGTATAAATTTCTCCGGGAAACGCTCGTCGAAATATCCCATGTCTTTGTTGGTCGCCTGCTGATGCCGCGATAGATCAAAATCGGTCCGGTTGTGGATACCCTCGAGTTCTTTCCAGCCGAAGGGAAATTCATACTCGATATCATAAGCTTTCTTGGCATAGTGAGCCAGATCATTCGGGCCATGCTCGTGCCAGCGCAGTCTCTCCGGGCGGATACCCAGTTCCTTGTACCAGTTCCATCTCTGCTCGCGCCAGTATTCGAACCATTTGTCATCCTCGGACGGGTGAATAAAAAACTGCATTTCCATCTGCTCGAATTCGCGGGTCCTGAATATGAAGTTGCCGGGCGTGATTTCGTTGCGGAAGGCTTTGCCGATCTGCGCAATACCGAACGGGATTTTCTGCCGCGAGGCATTTTTCACATTGAGAAAGTTGACATAGATCCCCTGGGCCGTTTCCGGGCGGAGATAGACCACCGCGCTGTCATCCTCGACCGGCCCCATAAACGTCTTGAACATCAGGTTGAACTGGCGGGCATCGGTGAGAGTCTCATTGCCGCAGGCTGGGCAGCGGGTTTTGCCTTCAAGATCATCGGCCCGATAGCGCGCCTTGCAGGTTTTGCAGTCGATCAGCGGGTCGGTGAATTCATCAATATGCCCCGATGTTTTCCAGACGGTCGGATGCATCAATATCGCTGCATCGAGTCCCTCGACATCATCCCGGCGGGCGGTCATCGCCTCCCACCAGAAGGTTTTGATATTCCGTTTCAGTTCGGCGCCGAGCGGGCCGTAGTCCCAGCATGAGTTAAGGCCGCCGTAGATTTCGGATGACTGAAAGATATACCCGCGCCGTTTGCACAGCGACACCAGCCGATCCATTTTATCATTCTTGTTGTTCTTTGCCATAGTCACTTTCTCGATGTTAACCCCGGTCTGCGCCGGTCTATATATTTTTCAAACTCGTTTTTTTCAATTTCTCAAGGAATTTCAGCGAGTTCAATTCCCTGGTATCTGTCTGGAAACGCATAAAGGCGGTCAGCAGTTCCAGAAACTCCTCGGCCTCATCCAGCCGCAATCCGATTGCCGCCGACTCGGCCAGCGAAGCGGTCTGAAGGCTGTATATTTTATCGAGGCTTTCGGATTGGAGCTTAATATAATATTCTCCGGCCATTTGGCAAGTCGAACATACCAGCCCGCCCCGCTCCGGCGAAAAATTGTAATAGCCGCCGTTATTGGAGTTCATGATTTTGGCTTCCTCGCGGCCTTTCCCGCAGGAATTACAGCCGGCGAAATTGGGCCGATAACCCAGATAGGAGAGAAGTTTCAGGAAAAAGGCGATAAAGACCGGGATCACCGATGACTTGGCCACTTTGTCGATCAGTCGGAAATACTGTATAGTCAGGTGATACAGCCCTTCCTGGGGCTCATCGGCGGGAAGAAGGTCATAAAGCAGTTCCAGCGCCGCCGAGGCAAAAGTCAGCCGCCCGAGGGTGCCGTCGAGCCGGAACTCGAAACTTTCCAGCGGATCCACCTCGGTCACATAACAGACTTCCGATTTCTCCGACTTGAAATAACCCAGTTCCATGCGGGTGAAAGTCATCAGCCGCCCACGTTTGGATTTGAGCGATCTTCCGCCTTTATCGACCAGCGACTGCCGGCCGGCGTTATCGGTGAAAATGGTGTGGATTTTGGAGTTTTCTTTCCAGTTGACGGACTTGAGGATTACACCCTCTGATTTAACCTGGGGCATCGGTAAAATATCATTTGATACGGTACACGACCTCGCCCTTGCGCGAGAAGTAATGCTTGGTGCGGGCGATATATTCGATATAATTTAGATCGTCCAGAAGCCGTTTTCGGGTCATTTCCGAATCGACCAGGCGGACGAGAAGTTGATGGTTTGCCTGTTTGAGCTGGCGTTCTTTCATGTGAAGCTGGGCGATACGGATAAAGCCGTATGAGCCGGAGAAAAACGAGTAGAGGATAAACAGCCCGATAAAGGCGATCAGCCCCAGAAGCAGTTTTCGGCGGACGCGTATATCCGTGTCGGACAGCCGCTTGACAATATTCTGTTTAAGCGGATCGAGTAATGTTTTTTTATTCAGCCGCATCCTTGGCCGCCTTCCCCTCAAAGGTTATCCCGTAGGGTTTAAACGATATAATTTTTTAAAATAGAAGGCAAGAGGAAAATAGGGGGGGTGGGTTTGATTGTGATAATGATTTAAAAATGAATCGCGGGCAGGATCCGAAATTCTGTCTCCGACGGAATGAGCGATCCTGCCTTTTTCATTTATGGCAAACCAGGATTATATATGTCAGATTCTGTCGCGATAAAATATTATTATGGAATTTCCCCTGCGAATTGTATCAAATAATATTTTAGTTACTCTATATTAATGGGTCTAGCGTCAATTCATAAGTAGTGGAATCTTGAAAGGCTGTGATATGTGGAAGAAAATATCCTGCTAAATGTATAATTAATGGAAAGAAACGGAAAAATCAGCAATTTTGGATGGAGGGATGTTATGTAATAAAAAAGATAATAAACCATGAAATAACCAGAAACAAGAGAAGAGGTTGTAGGTATGTCGGCTATAATGTATTTACAATTTTAAGGGAAGGAAGATAAAATGAAAAGGATATTGACAATACTTTTGGCTATTACATCGGTAATCTCAGTCAATGCATTCGCAAGTATAGGAAATGTATTAACGCGCAATATAGATTTTTCGGTGGAAATAGACAATGAATCTCCAGCGATTGGCGCGGAGGTTTTATTGTCGTATTCATTTATTTTACGCCCGGAAACGGACAGTATGGCTATCGAGCGCTACAAGTCAGAGGATAGCATTCTATTGGTGAAAACTTATTTATTTGTCAATCCGACTCTGGAATTTTTATCCGGCGATTCAATTTGGTGGGGATCAATTAAATACAATGTTAAATATAGCTTTCAGACGCGATTTATGATTTCACGGGGCGGCAGAATCGATTTTGCACCCGTTGTCGAAACCTGTCGTGAATTAAATAAGGCTGGCCATGAAAATGTTCTTACATCCACTATTGGCAAGAGAGTCAGTATTTTCGTTAAAGAGACATCTAAGGAAAAAGAATATATTGATATAATAAGAGCGGATACAATAAAACTAATAGAAGATTTCCCGATACCAAATCATATGGCCGTTATTGATACATCATTGGCTGATTATATAAACACTATTGAGGTGAGTAATGATTATAACAGACTTGGCGAGAATAACACTACAATAAATATAGATGATGTTCCATGAATGATACGCTTGCCTTCGGTGTTCCAATGCAATGCGACAATTTCATCATTTATTTTAAGAGTGAGGACTCCATTGCATTTAATTATGATACCGTTGAAGATGGTGTCAATATTTCTGCTGATTCAGCAGGTTTGAGAATAAATTGGATTGGCAATAGCAAAAATTTAGTAATTAATGTTATATTAAGTAACGGCACTTCTTTTTTCATAAAACTAAATAGTCTTTGGCGATTGGAAGGTTATTATAAATATAATGACCCGTTTGGCACTAATAATAATCCAATTGGAATGTCAGATTGTTTTTTTTACGAATGGTTTGGTGATCATTTTGAAAGAGTGGAAGTCTCTTGGACCTATTCTGACGGGTATTTTTCATTTTGGACTGACAAAGATACCGTTCTAGTGTCAGTAATGTCTTCAAGTGGATTGGCATATACTTTCTATGCTGAAGATAGTTGTTTTGATTTTAGTATTGGTGAGACCATGTTGTATCATACATATGCCATACGGGTAATTAACTTAAGTCATATAGATTACATGATTCCATAACAACAATAAAGAACCTGGCAAAAGCATCCCCATTTCACATTCAAAGTATAATGCAATATTCCCATGATAAGGTGGGATATCCATATAATTATGTAAGAGTTCCAATATATTTCCTTGATGCCGATTCTTGTATAGATGGTACTTGTTATGGAGGATTTTCAATGGGCGGCAATGTTGGAATAGAAGTCATTGGCACGAGTGGCGGAGCACCAAATGATTGGGATCAGTGGGATTCATCGGTAGTATTACATGAATTGTTTCATTATTTCCAAAATGATACTGCAGAAATACCGCCAAATTCCGGAGGCACTCATATATTTACTGAACCACCGACAACTAGCGGTGCCGACGATTTGGCTCTTGCCTTCTGCGAGGGATTGGGAAATTTCTTTTCTTGCTATATACAAGAGAAAAGTCTATTTGTAAATTACAAGATTCCGATACCTGATACATTATTTTATTGGGATCTTGAATTACCAAGACCAGATGCGCCATATTATAAATACTATAACCAGATTAATCCATCCAGTGTAAGTCCTCTATACGAAGGAGAACATATAGAAGGTGCAATTTCATTGTCAATAATGGACTTATATGACCTTATGAATGACGGCAATTACTTGATCAGCGGAAACATCTGGGGACATAATAATGATTACAACTCCGCCGAATGGTGGAATGGCTGGGATCCTATATTTGATGTTCTCACCAATTTTGATCCACAGCCCAATAATCCCGATCATAATTACTGCTGGAATATTCATGAATTTATTCACGGTTGGCGTACATTGGGATACCCGATTGATTCCACATTCAAGAATATTTTTGAGGCTCATAATGTTCCGGTTTTTAATCCCGGTGATGCCAATGATAATGAGTTGATAAATATCCTTGATGTTACATTTATAACAAATTATTTGTATGGTGGGGGTACTGCGCCAAATCATTTATCAGCAGCAGATGCAAATTCAGATTGTGCGGTGAATCTACTCGATGCCACTTATTTGATAAACTATTTGTATAAAGGCGGATCCGCACCTTTGGCCGGCTGTTACAATTATTACCCCAATTAATCATTTAAAGAACCCCAGACATTCAACAATCGAATATTACAACGCCAATTACGGCGGGGTTCCTTTCTTTTTTTTAGCGCTATTGCGAAAGCTGATGTAAGAAAGATTCCAATATTCCGTCTCCGACAGAATTTGCGATCCTGCCCTACCCAAAAAAATTCCCTTTTTTTGAGATCCATTTCTCTCTTTGACATCTGTCACGATTTTTATACCTTTAGGACTTAATGAAAAAGATGATTACAGGGAGAATACAGAATTATGTCAATCGATAGACTAAAAGAACTGCCCAGAGAGACGCTGATCGGGATGCTGGAAGATTTTGCCAAGAACTGGTTGGCGCATGACGGACTCTGGTTTCAGGCGGTTGAAAAGGAAGCCGATATGGCCACCGCCATCAAGCTTGATACCGAAGCCTGGAAAGCCTTCACCAAAATCGAGGCCAAACGCATCATGGCGCGGCATAATATCCCGGAAAACGGCGGTCTCGAAGCGCTCAAAAAGGCGCTCGGATTCCGGCTCTATGCTGTTCTCAATGAGCAGGTGATCAGCGACGAGACGTCCGACTCATTCGTTTTCAAGATGGTCGACTGCCGGGTGCAGTCGGCGCGAAAGCGCAAAAAACTGCCGCCGTTTCCATGTAAATCGGTCGGGATTGTCGAATATACCGAATTTGCCAGAACCATTGACCCGAGAATCAAAACCGAATGTATCGCCTGCCCGCCCGATCCGGGTGAGCGCAATTTTTATTGCGGCTGGAAATTCTCGATTAAAGAATGAAGTAATAGACAAAAAACAGGTATGAAACAAAAGTATCCCATTCTTGAATTTGATCCGGAGCGAAAGGCGATTATCGAACCGGGCGAGCATTCCAATCCGATGGATATCGCCGAACACTGCGTGATATGCTTTTTCCGCGAGGTGTTCGATAAGATGCTGGCCGAATACGATGCCCGGCTGATGTTCGAAGATAATTGGGAAGTGGACCGGGTACAGTTTTATGAAATCAATTACGAAGGACGCAGGCTGGCTCTTTTCCGGCCCTATATCGGCGCCCCGATCGCGGCCGGCATGCTTGAGCAGGCGATCGCCCTTGGATGCCGTAAATTTACCGCCTGCGGTGGGGCCGGGGTACTCAATCGCGATATCGCCGTCGGGCATATAATGGTGCCGGCGAGCGCTATTCGGGATGAAGGAACTTCATATCATTATCTGCCGCCGGAACGCGAAGTGGCTGCTTCACCCGAAGCGGTGGCGGCTATCGAACAGACCCTGAAAAGCCGCCATATTCCCTACAATGCCTGCAAGACATGGACGACCGATGCCCCCTATCGCGAGACCAAAGACAAAGTCGAGCTTCGCCGCGATGAGGGATGCCTGACAGTCGAGATGGAGGCGGCCGCCTTTTTCGCGGTGGCTCAGTTCAGAAACGTTACTTTCGGGCAGATTCTCTACGGCGGCGATGATGTCAGCGGGGAGAACTGGGATGAGCGCGGCTGGGCGTCGAGAATATCAATAAGGGAAAAACTGTTTCACCTGGCGGTGGAAAGCTGTTTTCGATTATAATTTCATGATTCATATTATCCATGCGTAGAATAATATAAAGGAAAATATCATCATGTCTCAACCATTCGGAAAAGATATCAAGCAGACAACTTTCATTGCCGCGCCGATTGAAAAAGTATATGCGACCATCACCTCGGCCAAAGAATGGAATGCCTTTTTCACGACCGGGATGGAACTCGATCCGGTTCCAAATGGGAAAATGATCTGGCGCTGGAAAGACTGGGGGCCGAATTTTTATTCTACCGAAGCCGATGCCCGTGTTATCAAAGCCGAACACCCGCACCATTTCGTTTTTCAGTGGTATCCGGTTGACAAGGATAATCCGACCACGATTTCATTCAAGTTGATTGAAAAATTCGGCGGGACGGTTGTTGAGTTAACCGAGTCCGGCTATCCTGATTCTGATAAGGGGCGCGCCATGATTCTTGAGTGTGCCTCCGGGTGGGGCGAGGCGCTGACGCTTCTCAAATTCTACATTGAGCACGGGATTATCTATACGCCTCCAAAAAAAGAGAATTAATCTATAAATCTATTTTTTTCTGTTTGTCGAATTGCCATAATTAAATATTGACCGATTGCCAGAGCCCATTATATTATTAATGGATATACAAGTTTAATATTCGGGTGTGTCATGGCGGTCGAAAAATACTTCATAAGTCGATTAGCATTAATTCTCTCTATTACGATCATTGTTACCGTTTTTATTACTTGCGGGGATGATGATAAGAGCCTCAATCCCGGCGACGGCCAGGATATTGTTGATGAGTTTAATCCTGACACAGTCCTGTTTGTAATGCCGGGTGGAACCGGAAACGGGACCAGTAATAATCCTCTTGGCTCCATTCAGGCGGCCATCGATACAGTCGGGTCAAATGGCGGTTCTGCCACGATTTTTGTTGCATCCGGCGAATTCCATGAATCCATTATTATAAATCATGGCGTACGTATTTACGGCGGACTTAATCCGGATTCCGGTTGGAAGTCGTTTGATGATGATATGACCGTTATATATGGCGATATGATTGATGGCGAGGCGGTTGCAGTTTTTATACATGATGTGGAAGCGGTCATTACAATTGATAATGTCATCATAACGGCTCATAATGCCATTTACCCGGGCAGAAGTTCTTATGGTGTTATCTGCAGCCGTGTCTTTGGTGTCAATAATGTAAAATTTACGAATTGTGTGATAATTGCCGGAAACGGAACCGATGGAATTGCCGGTCAGGAAGGTATCGATGGCATGAATGGTGAAGATGCCTATTACTCAGCACCGGGACAGGTTCCCATATCAGGAGGGGGAGGCGGAAGGGGTGCAGAAGACCGGAATGATCTGGCCGAACCGGGTGATACCGGTTTTTGTGCCGATGGGACTCGGAGCGGCGGGGCCGGGGCTGCTAATAGTTCACAAGCCGGAGAAGACGGCCCCGACGGTTACGATGGAATAAACGGCAGTTGTCCTGCGGAATCATTATCCATTATATATTCGGATTATCTGCCTTTGCTGGCATCCGGGAATGGGGGCGACGGAACCGATGGCGCAAGCGGATGCGGCGGTGGCGGCGGTTCCGGAGCGGGAGTGACCTTTGCAATATCCGGCTATGATCCGGGTGGTTGGGGCGGCGGCGGTGGTGCCGGCGGTACCGGAGGCACGGCCGGCGGAGGCGGCGGAGGCGGGGGGTGTTCAATAGCCGTTCTATGCAGTGTCAGCGCTCTTTCTTTGTCGAATTG
>JBFMFJ010000083.1:0-11057 GCA_040752235.1 Candidatus Zixiibacteriota bacterium
TGAAAGCAGGGTTGCACTCGATAATTCGCCCGTTCATGTCGATCGTGACGGCCCCATCACGAAGATTTTCATATAGTTTTGAATATTTTTGAACCGCCTCGTTGAAGGCTTCAACAGCGGTTTTGTGTTCGGTGATATCTATGACACTGCCCTCGATAATACCTTTATCGGGATATACGCGCGCCGACATCAATGCTGTTTTGACCTTTCCATCGCGCGTCGTGATTTGCGTCTCGAATCGATCCATTTTTCCGGACTCTTCCAGCATGGCCAGCATTCGGCGCCTTTCGTCCGGCGAGTAGAAGTCAGTCGATTTATATTTGCCGATAAATTCCTCTTCATTATCAAAACCGAGAGCATTAAGTCCGGCTTTATTGACTTTGAGGAATGTGCCGTCCTCAATACTGGTGCACCACCATCCGATCATGGATGACTCGAACAGATGGCGGTAACTGGCTTCTCTCTCGATGAGGGCCTGCTCCGCTTTCTTCCGGGCGGTTATATCCTGGGTTAATTCAACGGCACCGATAATTTCGGAGTCCTTATTAATAATAGGGTAGCTGCGGATATTCCAGATTCTTCCGTCAGGTGTTTCGATTTCACTCTGGGCAGGCTTTCCCGATTTCAGGGCCTTGGTAACGGGACAATTGAGACATGGTTTATCACTTTTATGCCAGATTTCGTAACAATGTCTGCCGATTAATTGAGATTTTTCAAGGCCGACCGAATCAGCGCCGGCCTGGTTAGCCCAGACCATTTTAAGTTCCAGGTCATGAATTATAATATGCTCCGAAATATTGTCGAGGATGTCTAAATCGTTGAGGAGTGAAACGTCAAATGTATCGTTTTTTTTCAATTCCATTTTGGGATTAGTCCGTCCCTTTTCAATATATCCATGCCATATCACGTTTGTCTCGAATAGTCATTTTATCGTCCAAAATCCATAAAAATTAACAGCTTAGGCGTCTCCGGGGCATTTAAAAGATATAAGAAAAAGGCCTGAGTTATTGTTGTATCTCAGGCCTTTTTTTGACAATTTTGCGTATGTCTATTGGATATTCTTGTCCTTCATCAGGGCCTGTATTTCTCTGATTTTCTTATTTGCCAGGAAATAATACAAAAGCAGCCCCATTCCTGCCGCAACGAGCATAATTCCGATAGCTGTTTCAGTCGGGATATAGTCGGACGCCAGGCGCATCACTACCAGCGAAACGCCCAAAAAAGTGAGGACTATTCCCCATTTGAGCGAAGTGGGCAAAAAGCGGTCCGCGCCATTTTGGAAAAATTTCTTAACTTCATCGCCGACAAGGCCTTTGTCGATTAACCTCTTCCTGGTATAATGATCCAGAATAACCCTTAACATCAGATACATAACCGGCATTACGACAAATACCGGCAAAATATCGACTAGTCTTTCAAGTGGTGTCATCTTTGTTAAACCTCCAGATTAAATCTTTTCTTTCTTGTTCACCCAATTAGACCGGATTATTATTATTATGTTGCAGTATAAACCGGCGGATTAAGCAACTTTTTTTCAATAATCCAGTCCAATTATTCAGGAAAAAGATGTGGAAGATACGGCAGTAATAGTTCAAAAGATCCTGTCCGGCAACAGCAGGGCCTTTGAGATATTAATAAAGGAGCACCAGAGGCTGGTGAATCACATTGTCTACAGGATGGTTTCAGACCGGGGGGATCGGGAAGATGTCTGTCAGGATATTTTTATGAAAGTCTATCAGAATCTGGCCGGTTTTCGATCTGATGCAAAACTTTCGACATGGATTGCCAGAATTGCATATAACCGGTGTATCGATTATCTTGGCAAAAATCGGGTGTCGGTTATTGATGAAGAATTCGATGAGGCGATAGCCGAAATCACCGATGAGTCATCGACACCGGAGAAAAAGCTGCTGGAGGCGGACTTATCGAGACTGTTGCAGAATGAAATAAACGATCTTCCGATTCAGTTCAGGACCATCGTGACTCTGTATCATCTTGATGAACTTAGCTATGCCGAAATAGGTGACGTTATGTCGATGCCCGAAGGAACGGTCAAGAATTATCTTTTTCGGGCGAGAAGGTTATTAAGG
The DNA here is from genome assembly GCA_040752235.1 of Candidatus Zixiibacteriota bacterium. Taxonomy (GTDB): domain Bacteria; phylum Zixibacteria; class MSB-5A5; order GN15; family PGXB01; genus PGXB01. Next base: position 2,091 of record JBFMFJ010000083.1, read on the forward strand.
GAAAGGCTGACAGCCAAATATAAAGAGGAGGAGTTCCGGCCGTGAAACATTTGAACGATGATGAAATCCAGAGGTATCTTGATGGTGATACATCATTCAGCCGGGAGGAGCCCATGGCGCATCTGGAAGGCTGCCCTCAATGCCGGCTGCGGATGGAACAATATAAGGCGATTTTCAAAGAGCTGCGCGTCGACAATATACCGGCCCTGTCGCCGAATTTCGCGGCATCGGTGATGGAAGGTATCAGGCCCGAAAAACCGGTTTCGATATTCCCAAAATTAATGCCGGGGCTTTCATATGCCGCCTTGTTTATATTCGGTCTGGCGGTTTCGATTTATTTCATGGGGGCATCCACACTCAAGCAGATTCTGCTGGCGCTGTCACCATCAAATATGCAGGAGCCTTCATTTATAACTACTTACAAGAACTATCTGGCCGGATTGGATGTTGATTACTCACTGATTCTTGCCGTCATTCTGGTGCTGGCAGTGGTTGCACTGATAGACCAGATGATTCGGCGGCGGCATCAGAAGCCGATTTCATTCATGATCTGATATTGTGACGCTATTTTATAAAAACATTCAATGCCGTATTGAACTGCTCTATAAAGAAAAGCGCATCCTCGGAACCGATTTCCCTCAATTTCTTAACAATCTGACCCAGTTTTTCATGCCCTTTTCCATCACCCGTTATAATCATGGTCACGCCGATATATCCGTCCGCAAGCAGTTCATTGAGCTGACTCCCGGCGCTGCGGGCGTATTTTTTTGCCATATCGAATGCTTCCAAAGCCGGGTCATACTGCTGGATGGCGATCAGTTGCGCGCCCAGTCCCCAGTAGGCAATTGACATTGCCTCATCGCCGTCCTTCAACTCATTTACCAGTCTGAGATTCAGCCGCGCCGCGTCAAGACCGATAAGGATGTCCTGGTGTGTTATGACGCATCCCTTTTCATCCCATCCGGGCCAGGTGAAGGACGCGAGGTTGTATGATATCCTCTTGGCCGATTGCTTTAATTCGGTTGCCCCTTCCGGGTCACTCTGCCTGAGCCGCTCCGCCTCAGTAAGGCAGTACTGAAGCCCGGCCCTGGCTATCGAAACGACATCGGGAATTGATTTCGCCTGCCAGTAAAAATCAAGAACCAGTTTTTCATATACTTTGGCGACTTCTTCGGGCTTGCCCTGCGATTGAATATCTGATACTGCACCGAAGAAATTTCCATCCTTGATTAGCTGTGAGCATCGTTCATAAATCTGACTTGTCATGTTTTCACTCTTTCCAGAAACCTCATCATTCGGATAGGCGAGTGCGGGAACCGCACAGACTAAAATCAAGACAAGAACACACGCAAAATGGAATCCATCTTTGATCATGGGACATCTCCTATAGGAGCCTCTTTTTGTCTTATTTTATTAAGTCGATCGCATCGAATATATACGAAGCAATGTCAATGTGCATCATTATTTTTATATAGAATCGATCGGTTAACGAATTCAATTTGTCTTGACAATATCCTGACATCCTCCTATATTAAATACAAGCTACACCATCTTTGCACATTCCTCTTTGTCAGTAGCCTGATATTGTAACCAAAAATACAGCTGTATTATTTGATACTGCTAATTCGGCTATGTCTTTGGCGGCCAATATTATGCGCTTAATTGTAAGCTGTCGGCTTCAGTGTAATATATTTAATACTGTCGGTTGCCTGAAGGGAGGTGATGCCCCTAATCAAATAATTATTTCAATCTTGGCCACATTATTTTTCACATAGGAGGCGTGGATGAAACTAATTACCCATCTCATAGTAATTCTTACATTTATATTGTACCTTATCTGCCTTGCAGGTACAGCCGTTAATGCCGAGGAAGAGTGTCTTGATCTGGTAACGCAGGATCAACTCTCCGTCGATTCAGCGAGAATTGCAGCCAATTGGGTTTGTCCGGCAAACAAGTCATTATCACAGGATGTCTATTTGCCATTGTCGATCCATATTATCGTTCCGACTCAGGAATGGATCGATGACTATAATCAGGAATATCAGGATTCGGTCACAATGGATGACTTTGGCTACAATTTACAGGAGCTTGACACCCTCTTTTATTATTTAAACCATCATTTTACCAATAACAACACCGATATTGAGTTTTATCTTTATGATGAGAACCATCTTGATACTGCTTTCGATGCAGTTTATTTCTATAATCCTTATAGTCAATACGAGGAGTCCTTGGTCTATCATTTTGACTCAATGATGGCCAAATATGGTGCTGAAAATGCGGTGAACGTTTATTGCATTACGGGTGGCGGGTGGCGTGGATTTTCCTATTTGCCGGAGCATAATTTCCATGGTATTGCACTTAGTTATATCAGCCCGCAAAAGGTTAATCAAAAAACTCTGGCACATGAAATGGGACATTATTTCGGATTATATCATCCGTTTGAAACATACTTTGGATACGAATGTCCCGATGGAGGCAATTGTGATTCAACAGGCGACCTCATCTGCGATACGGAAGCAAGCCCGGATCTTGTTTGCGGACAGAATGCAACTGATTATCCTTACTGCACGTACACAGGGACAACGACAGCTCCACCACCGTGTGATACTACCGATACATATAATCCGGATGTGGACAATCTGATGACTTATGGTTGTGCGGCGTGTTGTACGGAGTTTACCAGCGGACAGATTAATCGGATGCAGTTCTATCTGACGACCGACACACTGCCGTTATATGATTCTCTGTTTCCTGAATGTTCCGACTCGCTGGCATGGGAGCATAAATACGGTGGATTTGGGAACGATTCTGCCTACGCCGTTATACAAGCCTCTGACGGCGGCTTCGTTATGGCCGGCAGCATGGATCAATTTGGCGCCGATTATGGAAATGCGCTTTATGTTGTCAAGACAAATGCCTGCGGCCGGGTGGAGTGGAACAAATCATATGGCACGACCGGCGAGGAAGTCGCATATTCGGTTATGGAAACATATGATGGTGGTTTTGTCGTAGTCGGTAAAACCGACCTGGGGGACCCCCATGATTTAGAAGTTCTGGTGGTCAAGTTTGACGCAAATGGTGATACTCTATGGTCTCAGAATTTTGGCGGCGGCTATGACCAGGTGGGATATAGTATAAAACAAACGTCCGATTCCGGGTTTATAGCGGCCGGCTACAGCGGATGGTTAAGCAATCTTGATTTCTACCTGGCAAAACTTGATTACGATGGGACCCTTTTATGGGATTCAACCTATGGCGGTAATAGCCAGGAAATCGGGTATTGTGTCGAGCAGACCAATGATGACGGTTATATTATATCAGGATTCACCAGGTCATATGGCGCTGGAAACCAGGACTTTTATCTGGTCAAGACAGATTCATATGGTGCGCTCTCATGGGATACAACGTATGGCGGATCCGGTAATGATGTCGCCTATGCCGTAAAACAAACGTCCGATTCCGGTTATATAGTCGCGGGTTTCACTGAATCCTATGGCATCGGCGGAAAAGACTGGTATATCGTCAGGACCGGTGCATCCGGGTCCGTTACATGGGATACCACCTTTGGCAGCAATGGTGATGATATTGCCTATGATATTGAACTGGCGTCTTCGGGCGGATTTGTTATTGGCGGAAGCGGCCAGGTTGTCAATGACAAAGGTAAAGACTATCTGATAAAGAAAATCAGTTCATCCGGTTCTGTCTATTGGTCGCAGGCATTTGGAGGTGTCGATGATGAAATATGTCGATCCGTTGATATTTGTAATGACGGGAGTATTATCATAGCGGGTTACTCTGATGCCTTTTGTATGGGAGGAACGGATTGCCAGCTAATAAGATTTGAAGATATTTCAAGTTTTGTATGCGGCGATGTCAATGCCAGCGGAACCATCAATATGCAGGATATTTTATACTTGATTGATTATCTATATTACGGAGGTCCGGCTCCGTACCCATTGGAATCAGGCGATGTTGATTGCAATGGAGTCATCAATCTTCTTGATTATACCTATCTCTACAACTATGTATATCGAAGCGGCCCGGCTCCTTGCGCCAATTGTGATTAATGTCGGTTATAATCATTTCGGAGGATGGCTGGTGCCATCCTCTTTTTTTTCAAGTGTTTTTCTCAAGAAATTGCCCGCTTCGGACAGTATTCCCGCCGCGGCAGCCCTGGATATTCCGAATTTTTTCATCACGATAGCGATTTTTACCGAGCCGCCGGCCTCCTTCAGAAGCCGATCCGCCTCGTCATACTCGATCCCGAGAAAATCCATCAATATCTTCCGGGAGCGGGATTCCAGCTTTTCCGAGCGGGCCTGTAAATCGACCATCAGATTGCCATAAGTCTTTCCAATCAAAATCATGGCGGCGGTGGTTATCATGTTCAAAGTCATCTTTTGGGCCGTCCCCGATTTCATCCGGGTCGATCCGGTAATGGCTTCGGCTCCGACCGGGAGTTCTATCAGTATATCCGGTTTGAATTTCAGAATATCGGCCTTATTGCAGACTATCAAGGCGGTGTGGCATCCTTTCGAGGCGGCATATTCCACGCCCGATAGCGTGTATGGCGTTCTTATTGAGGCCGCAATACCGATAATAAAATCACGCGCCTTCACGCCGATACGATCGAGATCGCTTCTGGCCCAGTCGGCATGATCCTCGGCGCCCTCCTTGGAAAGAAGCAGCGTTTCATAACCGCCGGAAATAAGACCGACCACTTGCGAAGGGTCGGTGCCGTATGTGGGCGGGCACTCAGCAGCATCAAGAACCCCCAGCCGTCCCGATGTTCCGGCGCCCATATAGATTATTCTCCCACCGTTTTTGAGAGTCGAGGCGGCTGTTTCTGCGGCGACGGCAATCTGCGGCAGCGCTTTTTCCACCACCCGCGCGACCTTTTTATCCTCGTTATTGATCTTGCGGACAATGTCAAGCGGCGACAGGGTGTCGATATCCATCGTGTCGGGATTGACCTGCTCGGTTCCCAGCCGGGAGAGAATGTCAATCAATTCTTTTTTATTATCCTGAGTCATCTCAGTACAATATGCCAATTCTCAATTGAGATGCAAAGATTAAAATGAATGGTCGCGGATTTACTGCAATGTAACATGAATTGAATCATGAGGTGTGACGACAATGGCTCCGAAACGGCCGGTCAGGCGAAGCTTGGAAATGTTGTTGAGCAAACCATCCGGAATGGTGGTTGGAAGCAGATAATCATTTGACGGTGCGCCGGAATAGCTGCATACATAGACATAGTACCAGCCGGTATCCAGGTCGGTGTACTGCTGGAAAGCATCGCGCGGGATCGTAACCGAAGCGGCCCCGGTCGTTACGAAGGCCGAATATCCGGCCGTCACATAGACAGAATCTCTTAAATTTACACTGTAAAAATACCCATCGCTGTTCAGCGCCAGGCTCCATTCCATTGGGACCGGGTCGCCGCCATTGTTGACACGATTGTCAGGCAGCTGGATTGATGTAATCTGGAAATTGCCCGGGATGTTAAACGATATCGATTCATTCAGCCAGGGCAGGTCTTTAACCTTAAGGAAATAACCCCCGGCAGGCAGCAATGAGGCGGTCTTGACCATGGAATAGACTTCACTGATGCTGTCATAATCCAGCGTATCAGCGCCGATCGAAATAATCGCATCGCCAAAAAGGCTGTCATCCTTTTCCAGATAGATTATTGTCTGAGAGGAATCCAGATCCAGATTCTTGATCAGCCCGCCGCTGATAAAATACTTATTAGTGGTGACACCGTCGGTGACACTGCTGTCGCATCCCATATAAGGTATCAGCGAAAGCAGGACTATAAATATCTGAAAAACACTTATTTTCTTCATATCATTCTATATTTCGGTATGTTGCCTCAATAAGTTAAGTATAATTTGCAGACAGAACTTTCACCAGCAAAAAAGATAAAATAATATTATTCGCAGTAATAGTTGCTATTAAACCAGTTTTTGGGTGTCCCGGCGCAATTATTGACGCCCCCCGGCATTCCCTGTAAATCGTTGATTGTCAATCGAAAAGGTGGTAGTAGAAGGTATTCTTATTGCAAAATCCTATTTGATTATGTAGTTTTAAGATGAGGGATTAGCCGGTTTGGCGAAATGAGCGTATAAACTTTGGAAAAGTACATATAATTGAGATGCAGGACAACGATTTAGTTGGTTGAAGTTACTAAAAAGGGGAACAAGAGCCGTGTCGGATATGTTATACTACTTGAGTGTAACGATTGTCCGGCCCGACGATAATTCAAGGACTATTGATGAGCAGCCGGCAATCAGAAGAAGAAAGAAGAAAGGAAAGATTCGACAAGGAGGCGTTGGTCCATATCGATTCGCTCTATAGAACCGCATTGCGGATGACTAAGAACGATGGTGATGCCGACGATCTTGTTCAGGAGACCTTTCTTAAAGCATGGCGTTTTTGGGATAAGTTCCAGGAGGGTTCGAATTGCCGGGCGTGGTTGTTCAAGATAATGACCAATATATTTATCAACAACTACCGCGCCAAAGCATGGACGCCTCAAACGATTGACCTCGAAGATGTCGATGATGATTTTCTTTTCGGTCAACTATCCGCCCTGGGACCTTCCGACGATCCCGAAAAACATTTTTTCAACAAGGTATTTGATGATGATGTTAAGAAGGCGATCGAGGAACTTCCGGAAGACTTTCGACTGGTTGTGGTGCTTTCATTTCTTGAAGGATTCAGTTATCAGGAAATTGCCGACATCGTCAACCTTAACATCGGCACTGTTAAATCCCGTCTGCACCGGGGGCGGAAACTCCTTCAAAAATCATTATGGGAGTATGCGGTGAAGAATGGTTTTGTTAAGGAAGCAGCTAAATGACTTGTGAAGAAGCGCTCAGGTTGCTCTATGAAGTGATTGATAAAGAAGCCAGTGACTACGATGTAAAGAGAGTTGAAGAGCATCTGCATAAATGCAAGGATTGCATGTCTCGATACCAGTTCGAGGAGATGTTCAAGGCGTTCGTCGTCGATAAGGCCTCAACAAAATCGAAATCCGACCAGTTGAAATCAAGCATTTTAAGAACGATCGAGGTTTCTCGGCGGCATCCGCGACGGGCGCAGGGCGGACGATTCAGGTTCAGCCTGGTTATCGCGGCAGCGGCCGTGGCGCTTATCTTCTGCTTTGTAGCCGCCTTTTCCGCAGCCAAATTCTATCGTCATAAAGTCTATGTGTATCCTTTCGAGAAGATGCACATGGATAGTTCGGCCGGCAATATCGGGGCCTCGGCCCTGTCGATATCCGATGTCGTCACCGCCCGCAATTATCTTGCCAATGACATGCATTATAATTTCAACGGCGGTGTCGCCGGTTTCAGCCTGGTCGGCGCCGGCATCAAGGAGATGTTCGGGCATCGCTTTGTCTACCTGAGATATCTCACCGGAGACGACTATATTTCGCTGTTTATCGGAATGGCCGATGAAATAAATCTTCCCGATTTTGAGAGAGTGGTTGCTTCCGGGACGGAATACTTCAAGCATGTCTGCCGGGATTGTCAGGCGATTTACTGGATAAGAAATAACACCATTACGATCGCCGTCACCGAAAATAAAAATATCGACCTGACCGCGCTGGTCCCGTTTAAAGAATCCATCTGATAAAAAAGAGTTGCCAACCATTTTTCAAATCTTTTATCTTGGAAATGGGTAAAAAGAATTATGGCTGGCCAAAAATCATTTTCCACTATTACGGTTATATTCTTTCTTTTAATATTTTATATCCCGGCTGTTTCCCAGACTCGTCTAAAGGATTCCACTGTTCATGCCATTGCCGTGGCGGTAGCGACCAACCATTTCGAGGATGCCATCGCATGGTCACAGAAAATAATCGATAATGAACCGGATAATCCGGTCGGATATTTTCTGCTGGGAGCCCTGACGCAGACATTATCGGAAGAATTCCGAAATGACAGCCGCAACCTGCTGATCGACAGTCTGCTTACCCTTGCCATAGACCGCAGCAATGAAATGAAGGAATCCGAGCCGGATAATCCCGAACTTCATTTCATATCGGGAGCATCGCTCGGTTACCGCGCCATTCATCGTGCTTTTCATGGCCGCTGGTTCAAGGCGTTTCGCGACGGCCTTAAATGCAGTTCCCATTTGGGAAAGTCGCTCGATCTTGACAGTACCTACTATGATGCCTACTGGGGAATGGGGTCATATCTATACTATCGCACTATCAAGGCCAGGGATTTTCTATGGCTGCCCTTTGTTTCGGACCAGAGAGATGAGGGGATGGCCATGATAAAGAGGGCTATCGCTCACGGTCAGCTTGCCGGCCAGCTTGCCCGCGAATCATTCTTGAGAATATACTGGACAGAAGAAAGATATGACGATCTTCTCGGCCTGGCCGACTCGCTTTATGGTAGTCTGCCTGATGATGCTTATATCCTGACATATTATATCGAGGGTCTGCTGGGCAAGAACAGGCTTGATGAAGCGGGGATCAAAATCGATGAACTGAAGGCGGCCTGGCAAAAATCGCCGTACTATGATACCTCGGGGGTGATGGAAGCCGACTATATGGAAGCACGGCTGGCTTATATGCGCGGCGAAACCGACATGGCCGAAAAAATTCTCAAGCGTATTCTCGATTGCATAGACCTCCGGGATTCGAATGCTTATTTCAATGAGACGTATGATAAAGCCAGGAATTTATATAAAGAGATCAGATGAATGCTTTTGCCACTTTAATCTTACTGTTCAGCGCCGGATTATCATTATTAAAGTCACCTGAAAAAATTGAACTGATAAAAAAAAGCCAGGAGGCTGTTTTTAATTGTCAGTGGGAAAAAGCCGACAGCATCATCACCGAACTATGCCTGCTCGATAAATCAGACCCGGCCGGGGCCTTGTTTCGGGCCGCCGCCTGGCAGGCCGAAATGACCGACAGGGAAGAGAACCTGTACGGAAAACAGT
>JBFMFJ010000084.1:0-11037 GCA_040752235.1 Candidatus Zixiibacteriota bacterium
GTTTGTGTATGCCGAAGCCGATACCACCTTTGGTTGGCCGCCGCTGTCGGTCAATTTTTCCGGCAATTGCGATTTTGCTGCAAATGGCTGGGCGTGGGATTTCGGCGACGGCGAGACATCGACAATGCAATCCCCCTCTCATATTTACCCCGAACCGGGCATATATGATGTTCGGCTTGATGTCGATACGACCGGCGGGATAATCACGAGGAATCGAAGGAATTTTATAGTCGTTCTGGCCGATACTACCTCCGCTGCATCGGTTTTGACTTCCAGCGGAACCACGTGTGAAGTAATCGTAAGCGGCCGAAATATAACGCCGCTGGAATATATTCAAATACCGGTTGACTATGCCAACAGCCAGAGTATCAGGCTGATTCAGTATCAATCGCCGACTGTCGCACAGCGGTGATGGACAGTGTCAGATTGATTCATAAAGATTCGGTCAATTGCAAAGGAACGATAGCCATTTACAATAAATTTGCGGACACGCCGTATCTTGAACCGGGCTCAGGGCCCATGTTGAAATTGTATTTTTCCATCCCGGCCCAGGCCGCTGCCGGCGCGGTGCCCGTGCGACTTGAAGGGTATCCCGAATACATGCCGGAGTTCAGGGGATTATTTGTACCATCATATGAGCCTATGACTATTGAAGGAGTAATCGATATCTTCAGTTGCGGGGATACTGACGCCAGCGGGGGTGTAAATATACTTGATGTCACTTTTCTGATAAAATACCTGTACAAAAGCGGCAATTCACCGCAACCAATGGAGTCGGCCGACACCAACGGCGACGGAAGCATCAATATCCTCGATTTGACATATATGATAGGTTTTCTCTATAAAAACGGGCCGGCGCTGGTTTGTTAGAATCAGGACCGATTCAAATAAGGTATTATTATGCTGAGCGCCGTCGCGATGATTATCGCCAGCATCCAGTAGACAGGCCTGGCAAATTTCTCAATTGTCCTGTTGTTCTTTGCCGACGATACTCCTCCGAATATCGTGTAAATAAAGGCCGGGATGGCGACAATCAGTGTGTCAAGCTGAAGATTAAGCACTTTTTTGTAAAAATACGATTGGATAATGATACAAATTCCCGCCACAAGGGCGACCTGAATAAGCGGATGCTTTAAAAAACTCTTAAGCATATTCATTACTATTATCACTTTCTTTATTATAAAATCAATATAAAATCAGGCAATAATAATATAATGGCTTTTCTTTCCAATGTGGAAAGAAAATAGGTGATTTGATATACAGGTAATGATTATAAACTGATCGGAGCGAGTGGCAAAAAAAACATTGACAAGAATTGTATTAATTACATAGCTTAATCAATTAATATAATCAAGACATCTTTAGGGCTTTCAACGGGAAATTTTTATCTGAGTTATTAGGCTCCTCAATTTACGCTCGGGGAGGAATGTATTGTCTTTCTATAAATACGGCATAAAGCAATGAAACGCATCGACAATATTTTTATTTTTCGAAGAGGCAATAAAGTCTAAATCAAATTTTAACGCAGGAGGTGTCTTGATGAAGAAAAGTCTATTAATCATTATTCTGCTATTGATAATAATAGCAGTAATAATCTGGCTTCTTATTTGTCGCGAACCGGCGGAAATACGCCCGCCCACCCTTCTGACAAATGGCAGCGGCGTTGAAACCACCGAATTTCAAATCCATGAAACCATTCTCCTTGATGCCGTTAATCTCGAGCCAAGGGCGGGGTATGATATTAAAGTAACCCGAGATGACGGCATAACAGTGACGGAGCTGAGATTATCGACCAATGCGCAAGGCCGGATTCCGGAGACAGTTTTATGGTACAATGTAGGCGTCCTGCCATGTCCCAGGATAATCGGGACCACGCGCATGGTCGAATACGAGGCGGATTATGATCTGACCGATTACAGTTTTGCCGGAAGAAACTATACGCTGAGTTTTATTCAGAAATCCCAAATCGTAAGGGAAATTACCTTTCATGTGGCGGCGGCAGTTACCAGGCCAGTACTCTACGCCTGCAATGCCTGGGGATGTCCCAAATCCGGCTTCCTGATCGGCGAAGAAAATGTTTGGGTGGCCGGGCGAAATTTTCCCAAAGGAAGCATTATCAGGCTTTGGGCGGTCGATGCCAGTTCGGACTGGAAAGCAGGCGACAACCTGGCTGATCGGACAAAATTATATGGATATGGGCTTCCGGTCATATTCGAATTAAAGCCTGATGAAACATCATTTAAGAAGCTCCTGTGGCCGAAAGGACTGACATCTGTCGGCAGTTATGATATTGTGGCAGAGGTCGTAACATATGAATTCGGCGAGTATCGGGTCACGGCCACGGCCAATGTAACCAATGTCGTCTCGAACCTGACATATTCGGGATTCGTGGTTCAGCGGCGACCGGGGGTAGCCGAACCGCTTGAGGTTGACATCGCCGGCAGCCTGCAAAGCCCCTTCACATTCAGGAATACATTCCTGACCACCGAAGATGTTTATGTCGGCGTCGATCCCTGTCTTCAGCCAAGCTATGTGGGGCAGACCGCCGACATCTACATTGTTGCCGACAAATCGGACGCGCAATGGACAACAAGCACGGCAGTAGCCCTTAATACTCTTGATGTCACCGGCGTTATTGAGACTATCACGGTCGGCGGAATCTGCGGCAACTGCTGGAAAACCCTGGCCTGGTCGGCACCACTGACAGTCGGCCAATATGATGTCGTTCTGGATTTCGACAGAGACGGCTTTTATACACCGGGGATTGATCTTATCGACGCTCTTGATCCTGTCGGCTTTATAGTCGCCGAAGTCAGAGTTGATAATATCTCCTTCAACTATGGCGGGGCCGGCGCGATAACGATCTATGACAATGTTGCCGGCGCCAATATAACTGCTCCTGAATACTATTCGGCCAATCACATTGTCAAACCGGCGGCATGGGTCAGAGGCGGTTCACACTCGGTCCGTGTTGAATTCAAGGCTGTGTCCGGCGTAAACAATATTCAGGTCTGGGCGGAAAACGGTCTGGGCGGCTTGAACAGCAGCGGCTCACCGGTGACGATTACATTCACGGCAGGAAGCGGGACCGGGACATTCAGCGTAAACAGCCCCCCATCCGTTATCGGCAAAAGTCTCTTTTACTGGGATTGGAAGTACAAAAATGTTAATGGTGCCTCTACACCCACGACCGAAATGGGCGAAACCGGTGAACATGTGCTTTATGCCATAAATGCGACTCCGAATGCCCCAATGGCCACGCCGTGGGTGGATGTTCTGGAATATGCCACCAACTGGGCCTCCGGTCAGACAACCGAGGCGGGAGTAGTGAGCGGAATTATTTCCGGCATATATTACAGCGGAATGGTGTACGACGGCGGGGGACATCATACAACCAGTTATGGCAATTTCAATCTTTCCGGGGTTTTCAGCGAGTTGAAAACCGGCGGAATGACAGTCTATATGGATTGTCGCGATTGCGCCAACTTTTTCCATGTTCTGACCAACGCCCTTGGATTCAATCATGAGTATCTTCGCATTCCGGGATATTTCGATTATCTTCCCATTCTCGCAATGGGGCATGGTTCATGCCTGGGTGGCGGCTGGAACTACCATCAGGTTGGCTGGTGCGGCGCCCATGTGGCGGATGGAAGCGCCAAAATGAGCTGTACGATCCTGGCCGTATGTGATTACAGTGCGACCGATTATATAAATCTGCTGACGGCGACGCCGGGTATTACAGCCGGAATCACTGATATTTGTTCGCCTTATTAGAGTATAATAATTTGGAGGTAATAAATTATGAAGAGAAACCGAATGACATATATGCTGATTTCAGCGCTGTTGCTTTTGCCGTTATTGATTATTCTCCAGAGTGCGGCCGTGGGGCAGGAACGAGGCGAGACTATCAAAAAGGGCAATTTCTCTCTGAAACGCAGCGAGCCCCCGCAGTTTCTGGTAACCGGCGTCGCTCTGGATAAATTGTCCAAAGCGCGTTTCGAAAATATGGCTCTGGTAAACCAGGGATTGGCCGGGCAGTTCGGGCGGACTTATTCGCTTTTTAATGAGAATGACTCGAGCCAGGCCAGCGTAAGCGCAGCGGTATACGAAAACCCGGCTGCGGCTGAAGATGCCGTACTGGAACTGCTTAATTCCACCAGTGCGGTTTTCAAGCCGGGGACAAAATCCGGAGCGGTAATCGGGACACACAGCTGGTATCTTGAATCGCGTAATGGCAGCGGCACCGTTGTGTTCACTCATGACAATGCGCTCTTCCAGGTGTTTTCATCCGATTATGATCTGGCCGAAAATAAGGCCAGGGATATCGATGAGGATTTAAGCCGCGGCACCAACGGCATCAGGCTGGGCACAAAAGTAATTTTGCCGGAGGTGACCAATGTCAAAATGCCGGGCGATCTGTCCGTCAAAAAGCAAAGCAGACTGAATATCGAGGGACGTGATCCGCAGTCGATGAAAGTAATGTACTCGGTGTCGGCCAGAGGCGGCCAGGTAATAACGACTGACAAGCATGATGAAGTGATTTTCATTCCGGGAGCTGAGGGTGAATCGGAACTGATTATATATATGGTCAATGATGAGAGCGTGGTCTCCCCCGCGTTTATTAAAAAGATGACAGTCGGTCGCGAAAATAAATAATCGCATTTCTTTGTGAGAGTGACCTTCTGCCATTGGCAGAGACTCTCAGCCTAAGGCGGTGCCGGTAAAAATATGCCGGCACTATCAGGACAGCCGCCGGGTTTTGCCTCCCGGCGGCATTTTTTTATGCGACAATTTGAATCTGACCGGGACGACTGCCGTGCGAAATTCGTCAAATTTACTACTAAACTGCTGTCATTTTTCTGGTGATTTATTGCCAAATTCCCTTGTAATTGATTTGATTCCTTGGGCTTGCGGGAAATTGGGTTTGTTTTTGCGTTTTTAAAAAATTCCAGGGCCTCTTTCCCCGCGAAATAATATTTTGCAGGGCAGTATCCGCAATTCCGTCCTTGACGGAATAAGTGATCCGGCCTATTCGTTTCATCCGCCCCCGGAAAAAACCACAATTTTGACGCACTTATAGCCATAATTAAAATATATGCTCCCTCTATAATACACCCCGCGGACAGGTTTACATTCAAAGTGGTGACATTTTTGTAGGTATTGTTTATCGAGATTGGGTTTTTAAGATGGCAGGAGTCAAGAGACTCCTTCCCTACTGATACTGGATAAAAAAAAATAAAACGCTAGGAATTATATTTCTTCCATATTTCTCTGACAAACAGAAAACGAGTACCATCATCGCCGGCTAAGTATTTTTCACAGATGTCAGTTGCAAGGTCCTTATTGCCACTCGCATAAATAAAATCCAGGGTTGACTTAATTTTTTCTATATCGTAATCGGGCTTGTAATTTTCAATCATTCTTAAATACAACTTGCCAATATATTCTGATGTAATTTTTGGTACTCCGCTGTTTTTTAATCTGTCCAGATGCTCCACTAATTGATGGGAGTTGTAATGGATATGAATGTAAGATGCGGCAAGAGATAGCCACTCATAATTTTCCTTGTCTATCTCTGTTATAAATACAATAAGCCCTGCAGACTTGGATAATAATTCTTTATCCATGTCAGTGAGATTGGCCTCAGAAATATCCTTATATTTGTTATAAATCAGTCTCCAAATATTAAAGATTCTGTCAAAATATGGATTAAGGGCTTTATCCGTTGGTTTCAATCCAACATGGTACTGATGCACAAAGAAATTAAGCAAATACCCGATTCTAACATTGTTCCAGACGCTGAATACATCTTTGGTCAAGCCATTCTCCAGATCAAAGTTTTTTATACCACGTAAATAGCCAATGCCTATATGCTCCATTAATAATTCTTCGGTATCCCATTCAGTAAGGGGGTTATTAATTGCCCATCTGTAATGATCGACCATGTGCCTGAAGTATAACGGGCTGCTCAAAGAACCGAATAGGTAACTGCAGAAAAATATTTTCCAAACAAATTCACCTTTAGAATCAAAAATATCATTCCGTGCCTTTTCAGCAAATGTCTTGTCGAGATAGGTTATTTGAGGTAACATCCAGCCCAAAAATATGAATGGCTCAGAATATGTTTTATTAATTGCCTCTATAAATATGTTCTTTAATTCTGGACGCCATCTTACAATTTCTTCCTTTTCATTTTCAGGCCTATTGCGGGCTATTCTTAAGGATAAATATATTGAAGCCTGGAGGACCTTGCCAATTGTGGAGTTGACTGCAAAATCGACAGGTCGGCTATCTAAATTGAATTTATCATCTATTGTCTCCTTGCTTAGGCCAACCCATAGTTTTTTTAATAATTCAATAATCAAACCATTTAATTCCATGTCTATAGCATGTTTATCGGATTCAGTACCATCTTGAATCAGCCATGCTATCATGCCTACTATCCAACCATGTTTGGCTTTATATTCGTCATCCTGAACAACCAACTCATCATTCCAGAATGATTTTCTATCAACATACCTCGTTAAAAAAGGCAGCAACTTCTGCCAGTTAATATTTTTATTCTCCCTCCATGCATCGCGGAGGCCAAAAAGGATTTCATAAATATATAGGAATCGAGTATCTAAAAATAAATCTATTTTATCGACAAAATGTTCAGGTTTTTCTTTTGCCGCAGCATGTATATTGTCCGCCAGTGCATTTACATTAGGGCCGCGCCATTGGTCTTTACTTCTATAGGATTCTAGATAATCAGCAAGTTTAGGCGGTGGCATTCCAAGGATTTCCTCGATTTCAAGAGGTGAATCGCCATGACCAAAAAAAGTGGTGGCCTGGCGAAAACCGGGTGTATACTCATCTTCCACCGATTTCAGATATTTATCGTACTCTTTTCTAATAATAGCATTCTTTTTAAGAGCCCCAAACCACTTTACCCTGAATTCATTTTGTATTCTTTCTTTATCTTTTTCCGATCCATTGTCGAATATGACCTTACCTTTTTCAATGATTTTTGCTAAATTTTCCGCATCAGTCTGTGTTAATTTATCAGCGATATTTTCGAACAAAACATATATTTCTGGTTCAAAGACGTTAAAGCTCAATAATAAATTACTGTCCGACTGGCCAAATATCTCCCGAAATAAGGATTTTAATATGTCCCAATTTTTGCTAATGGCCAAGAAAATGACTCGTCTGTAGATTAGACCATGATATTTTGGATTGCATAATTCTTGCAATAATGGAGTAACATCTTGCGGTCTGACATAAGCCGCAGCACCAACCATGTCGGCCAAAACAATCATCAATACATGATGCACCTTACGACGATGGCGATCATCAATATTTGAGAGATCCTTAAACCAAATCCAGGAATGATCATCGATTAACAAATGATAAGAATATAATAATTCCTCATCACTGAACTGCCTGGCAAGTCCCGCCCCTAATTCGTCAGTCAAATTATTTCTGAAGGAATAAACAAATCCCCGGTAATCCCCAAATAATCTTTCCGATTCAATAGATTTTAAATTAAATTCTTTTACGGATTTAGCCAGAACTTCATCGAGATTATCGCGTTTTGAATAGGGATCAGCAGTTTCTGAAGGGCAGATATTAATCAATATTTCATTCTTCTCATTGAAGCGCATAATGATTTCATAGTTACTATTATCATATGAAACGATTGGTCGTGCGGGCTCTTGAATCAGCGAAAGAACATCGGCCAATTTATCTGCCACAATTTTAATAGGTCTATAAAATTCAATTTTCATCAGTTTATTTATATAGCCCTCACTGGAAAAAGCCTCCAATATCCAATATGGATCAGCTTTAAGAATTGGTTCCCTTTTCTTACCGAATCCTTCATCAATATCCTCCCACTTATAATCAAACAAGCCTTCAAGGATAATTGATAGCTGATCAATAGCTCTAGGATTAGGATTTTCAGCTTGAAATGATTTTGCAATATGTGGAATAAGTTTCTGTACTATGGCTGAAGTAGTTAGCATATTATCAAATCTGCTGTCTAGCCAGATTGGAATATACCTAAAAATGTCATCTGGTATCAATGCTGCAGGTATATTTGATAATATTTCAACAATAGATGACCAAGTGTGGTGATTGTCAGTATGCTTACCTTCAGTATTTTTGAAATCTGAAATAGAAATGATAATATTAAGAAGCTCTTTGGCAATAATCTCGTAATTATTAGACTCTGATTGCTTCGAGAGTTTATCTAAATAATCCAAGACGCTCCAAAAAGGAATATGAAAAAAACCATCTTTTTTCTCGGACTCGCGCGGAGGCGGATTCTTTTCAGGTTCAAAATACCCTCTTTCTTTCAGCACATAAAACCATTTAAATTCCTCGGCTTTTTTGAAAAATAAGTCTTTAAAAAACTGGTCATGTTCCAGACGATTAATAACCTTCCAGTCTTTAACGGTCAAATTATAATTTGATGCCATCTAATATCTCCTCTATATCTCTTAACTTAGATGGCGGCCTTGAGACAGAGGCAATTACTGATTTCCAATCATTCAAAATATCTACCACCTGATCTTGTCCCTTTATGTCCTTTGAAAACGGTATTAATATGATTCCCAAGTCCTCAAAATATCTGGCGTAATGATTTGCCAAATCAATATCGCTCTCATAAAAACCCATCAAAATATGATGGTCTAAGTTTGGAATTATTTTGACAAATTCAAGTATTTCATATTCGGCTGCACTAGTACCAATAAATAGCACACATTTTTTTTCAAATACAGTTTTTAGAAAATCCAAACGAAACTCCGACGTACTGCGTGAGCTTGCATATGCATTTATGTAATCTTGCATTGTTATAACAATACTTGAAGGATATTCAATTGATCCATGAAGATGCAATATTTTATCTGGCCAAAGATTGGTATAGACTATTTCTGTAAGTCTACAGTATGACATTTTATTACTTTTAACATATTCGAGCTCATCTATCGGCGGTTTTGTAATGTCATATTCTTTGCTTGCACAATTATAATCTCTGGGATTACTACGCATGGCCCTTTCCAAGGCATATTCCAAATTTAGATCATAGTTCACCATTATGAATGGAGTTCTAAATCCAATCAGTGAATCATAAACATTCCTATTTCTATTGATTGGGAATATCTTCTGCCAGTTATTTTTATCCAGGCTAAGGTTGGGATTATTTTTCATTATGTGCCAGCAAATAGACAACAATCTTCGCGGATTTTTTTCGGTAAGCAAATCTTCTTTTTCCTTGAAGTTAATGCCCCCCTTATTGTAAATATGATCTAGGATTTTGTAAGCCAATTGCATCCACGAGGGACATTCATTACCACTACACATTGATAGTCCAGAACCTACAAAGATAACAAAATCTGATGATTTTGCAGCCTCTATATAATTTTCAGGTAATTCCGGAATTCTGGGAATGTCCGTAATAATCATATATTTTTCGCATCCGGTAACAAATGTGCGGTTTTCGTTTATTCGCCGAGGCTCATGCGCTCGGAACACCGACCTACAATTTTTTAATCAATGGCAGGAGTCCGGAGACTCCTTTCCTACTAAAAATCAAATTTTTATCATCCCGTGGACTAGCGCCGAGGTGTTATTCAAAGATGTGGTAATCCACTTAGGTATTATAGATGATTTTGGGGAATTGGCAAGGGGAAAAATGGGGAAGATGTGGACAGGCCTCCTGAGCTTCGAAGGATCTGCCGCCCACAGAAATCAATGGCAGGAGTCAGGAGACTCCTTCCCTACTGGAATTGTGGGGCACCCGGCCCTTCATTTCATTCAGGGTCTTCGACAAGACCTGACACAACATTAAAAATCCCACGCCAAGGGGTGGGGCACCGTGTTTTTGGAGAACAAGAATGGATTCCCGCCTTCGCGGGAATGACAAAAATTGAGGCGGGAATGACAAAATTAGAGGCGGGAATGACATTGGTAGTTCGAGGTTGATTAATAAATTGTGAATATTGATTATATGAAAAAAGCCCCGCCGTGAATGGCGGGGCTTTGTATTTTAAATCCGGCAGCGTTCTACTCTCCCACCCCCTCTCAGGGGCAGTACCATCGACGATGAAGGGCTTAACTACTGTGTTCGGAATGGGAACAGGTGGAACCCCTTCTCCATAGCCACCGAAAATTTTGGTATCTATTTTCAGCGACATATTGACATGTTTGTTTCGGCGGGCATCCCTCAACAGATTGCACAATGGAACCTTTGAGTAATTTTGGTTCGAAAATTTTAATCGATCAAGCCGCACGGCTTATTAGTATCACTCGACTCAACACCTTACGGAGCTTACATCTGTGACCTATCAACCTGGTGTTCTTCCAGGAGCCTTCAGATCGCTTACGCGATGGGATACCTAATCTTGGGGTGGGCTTGGCGCTTATATGCTTTCAGCGCTTATCCCTTCCCGACACAGCTACCCTGCTGTGCCACTGGCGTGACAACAGGTACACCGGCGGTCGGTCCAACCTGGTCCTCTCGTACTAAGGTCAGCTCCCCTCAAGTATCCTACGCCCGTATCAGATAGGGACCGAACTGTCTCACGACGTTCTAAACCCAGCTCACGTACCGCTTTAATTGGCGAACAGCCAAACCCTTGGGACCTTCTCCAGCCCCAGGATGCGATGAGCCGACATCGAGGTGCCAAACCTCCTCGTCGATATGGACTCTCGGAGGAGATAAGCCTGTTATCCCCGGAGTACCTTTTATCCGTTGAGCGATGGCGCTTCCACACGCAACCACCGGGTCACTAAGACCTGCTTTCGCATCTGCTCGACTTGTGGGTCTCGCAGTTAAGCTCCCTTATGTCTTTGCACTCTACAGCCGATTACCACGCGGCTTGAGGGAACCTTTGCACGCCTCCGTTACAATTTGGGAGGCAACCGCCCCAGTTAAACTACCCGCCTGGCAATGTTCTTTGACCTGATTCAAGGTCTTAAGTTAGATATCCAGTAGAACAAGGGTGGTATTTCAACGGTGGCTCCACCGACTCTAGCGAGCCAGCTTCAAAG
>JBFMFJ010000085.1:0-10916 GCA_040752235.1 Candidatus Zixiibacteriota bacterium
GCGGCCGGGATTTATTGGTATCCTTTTCGTACCTGAAATATGCCAGCCTGCTTCCATTTAAATCGAGCACGCTGTCAACCCTGAGATCAGGATGCAGGAAAAACTCCAGCATCTGCAGTGAAGGAGCAATCACCTCGCAGGTTATGTCCACCATTGCTGTCAGGCTGTCCCTGGTATTAACGGCGGCGTCGATATTGAAATGGTTGATTCTTATATCCGGTTTGCCGACACCGTTGAGGGAGGCGTGGGTGTCGTCGGCATAGATCGAATAGCTGCAGACGGTCTCCATGAATTCACCGCCGCTGTGCCAGTACCAGTAATGCTTGAGGAAACGAACCTCCTCCCGTTCGAAAGGATTGTAGATATAGAATATCCGGTGCGACCCACCGGTGGAAAAATTGGCGGTTAAAAACCGGCTTCCTGCCGGGTCGATCAGGCTGCGCAATGTCCAGAACGTATAATATTTATTTTCATTTTTTGTCAGCCACCAGAGGTCCTTCTGGGAATCACTTTTTTGGCGATCGGACAGAGTGTCGGCTGTCGGCTGCAAATGTCTGGCCAATTCCCGGTAAAGTCCTTCGCCAAAAAGAAGCGTTACGTTTTCATAGGTTCTGTCAATCCCCTCCTCTTCAAAGAATCGCCTCATCTGGTTTCTTTCGAGATCGACGGCCGGTCGATATCTAACACGAATAAGGCCGGAGAAAAAACCTCCATAATATTTCTTCGTCGAGTCCATGACGACGGGCTCAAACAGAACGAACTGCCCCGAATCGAAATCCATTTGCAGATCAATATATTCCACCGCCAGATTTTTAAGGCTGTAAACCCGGTTTTCAAGGCGCGAATCGTAAATCCGGTCAAAGGCGTCGCAAAGCTGCCCAAAGTCGGCGGCAAATACCGGAGCTGCCGATAAAAACACCATAAATGCCGTAAGGACATTTTTTATATTGGCAAAATTCACTCCCGGGCTCCTATGTTGGCCATATTACCGGATAAATATAGATTTCCGTATCTTATCCGGCAATGATATCCTGCAGTTCCATCATAATTTTTACGCATCTGATTGACGGCACGAGTGAGTAATGGCCCGTTTCGACCCTTCGGCGGCCAGGGCCGATTTCTGTAAAAAATAGGCAAAAACAACGTTTTGGACTTGAAAAACAAAACATAATTTATACTTTATTGAAATAATTTATGGAGTTGCCGAATTTTATGTAATATGAAAATTGGAATATTTGAATATAACGGAAAGAAATACAACGTAGGTTCCAGAGGATTTCTTCTTGATCCCGACGAATGGGATGAGAATTTCGCAATCGGAATGGCACCGAGGGTTAAGATCAGAGATGGTTTGACCGAGGCTCACTGGAAAGTAATCTACTTTATCAGAAACACATTCGAGAAGATAAACGTTTGTCCTCTGATTTATATTGCCTGCAAAAACAACCATCTGGGACTGGGTGAATTCAAACGGCTGTTTCCGACCGGTTATCTCCGTGGTGCCTGCAAGCTGGCGGGAGTGACATATCGCGAGGGGTATTTTCAGCAATTCTGGCTGGAAGAGCATATCGTGCATCATACCCGCATGTATGAACGCAAATCATACCAGATCGATGTTCTCGGTTTCCTGATCGATCCGGCCGAGTGGGATGAAAATTTCGCGCTTCATAAGGCCTATGAGATGAAAATGCCGCATTATCTGACCGCCCAGCACTGGGAACTTATTTATTATCTCCGCCGCAAGTGGGAAGAAATGGCAATAGTACCGACCGTCTATCAGACCTGCGAGGACAACAATATCGACCTGGACATTCTGGAACATCTCTTTCCCGATGGTTATCATCGGGGCCTTGTCAAAATAGCCGGTCTTCAGGTCAGATAATTTCATAGATACCGAAGAGGGTCATCATCCTGCCGAAGACCGAAAATGTATAATAATTGACTGATGCGATCTCAAAATGATTTCATGAGGACCATATGGATAATATTCATATAGCTGCTATCGCCGCCGAACTCAATCTCAACGAACGACAGGTGAAAGCGACTGTTACTCTGCTCGATGACGATGCCACCATCCCGTTTATCGCCCGTTACCGCAAGGAAGCCACCGGCAGTCTGGATGAAGTGACCATTACCGCTATCAGGGATCGTATCGCCCAGTTGCGCGAACTCGACAAACGCCGCGAAGCGATTTTGAAATCGCTCGAAGAGCGCGAACTTCTCACCGATGAACTGAAAGAAAAAATAAACGCCGCCGCTACCATGGCGGAACTTGAGGATATATATTTACCTTTCCGGCCCAAACGCCGCACCCGCGCCACCATCGCTATCGAACGCGGTCTGGAACCGCTGGCCGAACTTATTTTTGCACAGGAAGATATTGACCCGTTCAAAGAAGCGGCTGCTTTTATTGATCCTGAGAAACAAGTCGAAACGGTCGATGACGCCCTGGCCGGGGCGCGGGATATTATTGCCGCCTGGGTCAGCGAGGATGCCGATGCCCGCGCCAAAATGCGAAAGCTGTTTACCGACGAGGGGATGCTTCGCTCCAAAGTCATTCTCGGCAAGGAAGAAGAGGGTAAAAAATATTCGGATTATTTCGAGTGGGAAGAATATCTGGCCGAGGCCCCGTCACACCGGATTCTGGCTATCCGGCGCGGGGAAGAGGAAGGTTTCCTGAGCATGAGCCTTTTGCCGCCCGATGAAGATGCCCTGGCTATCCTCCATGAGATGTTTGTCAGCGCCGATAATGCCGCCGCCGATCAAGTCAAAATGTCTATCGACGACGGCTATAAACGGCTGCTGGCGCCTTCGATGGAGACCGAGATGCGGGCCGATTCGAAAAAGACGGCCGATACCGAGGCTATACGCGTTTTTGTCGAAAATCTGCGCGAATTGCTCATGGCGCCGCCGTTGGGACGTAAACGAATTATGGCTGTTGATCCCGGATTCCGCACCGGCTGCAAGATCGTCTGTCTCGACAGCCAGGGACAGCTGGATCATCATATCGCGGTTTACCCTCATGGAAGCGATTTCCAGCGCGAATCGGCCGCCGCTGAAATAAGGTCGCTGTGCGAAAAATTCAAGGTGCAGGTGGTTGCCATCGGCAATGGTACCGCCGGACGCGAGACCGAGGAATTTATCCGCAGTTTGGAACTTCCCGGACACATTTTAATCGAGATGGTCAATGAATCGGGCGCCTCGATTTATTCCGCTTCCGAAGTGGCCCGTGAGGAATTCCCCGATTATGATGTCACCGTCCGCGGGGCGGTTTCGATTGGGCGGCGTCTGATGGACCCGCTGGCCGAACTGGTGAAAATCGATCCGAAGTCGATCGGTGTCGGGCAGTACCAGCATGATGTCGATCAGGGTTCGCTGAAACTGAGTCTTGATGACACCGTCATGAGCTGTGTCAATGCGGTTGGTGTCGAGGTCAACACCGCCAGTAAGGAAATTCTGACATATATTTCCGGACTGGGTCCGCAGCTGGCGCAGAATATTGTCGTTTATCGCAATGAAAACGGGCCGTTTAAAAACCGCAACGCGCTCAAGAAAGTCCCGAGGCTTGGGCCGAAAGCCTTCGAGCAGGCGGCCGGATTTTTGCGGATCAATGATGCCGAAAACCCGCTCGACCGCTCGGCGGTGCATCCGGAAAGCTATGAGATAGTCATGCAGATGGCCGGTGATCTCGGCTGTACTGTCGCCGATCTGATGACCGATGAAAAACTTCGCAAGAAAATCATTCTCGAAAATTACATCACCGATAAAGTCGGTATCCCGACGCTGATCGATATCATGGATGAGCTGGCCAAGCCGGGGCGCGATCCGCGCGCCGAGTTCGAGGCCTTCAGTTTCGACAGCTCCGTGCACAGTATGGAGGATTTGCAGCCGGGCATGACGCTTCCCGGTATCGTCACCAATGTCACCAAGTTCGGCGCCTTTGTCGATATCGGGGTGCATCAGGATGGTCTGGTGCATATCTCCGAACTGGCCGACAAATTTGTCAAGGACCCGGCCGATGTCGTCAAGGTGCGGCAGAAAGTGAAAGTGACGGTGTTATCAGTCGATATCGACCGCAAGCGCATCTCCTTATCCATGCGCCAAAAGCGGTAGGTGTACAATATTAATATTAAATGTAGGGGCGTATTGAATACGCCCTTTTTTATTGTGCCGTTTTGGAATTGGGCGTATGTCCCTTCCTTTGTCAGGATCTTCGACAATACGCCCCTACGCTATGTCATTCCCGCGCAGTCATAGTAGAGCAGGATCCGAATTCTCCGATTCAATCGGGGAAGAGTGACCCTGCCTATTTTAATTTTTTCCTCTCCATCAGACAATTTTACTATCAAATCGATGGTAATTAACACCAGGCGGGTATTATAGAGGGAGTAAGCTATAATTATGCCCGATATAACACTAATGTCACATATCATTTTGCTGGCCGATCCACGCCATCCCGAAAAGAAAATTACAGGGGCGCGCCCATGTGTGCGCCCGGCCCTTATTGAAAAGGGCCACGCGGATCGGACCCCGCAATTACAATTTTACTACAAAAATGATGCAGCATATTTAAAAATAGGAAAACGAACCCAATTCCGCGTAACCACAAGGGGTCTTATAAATTACATTCATCGTCGTTGCGAGGAGCGAAAACGAGCCGAAAGGCGAGGATGAGCGACGCGGCAATCACGTTTCTTTGACCACAGGGCTTGCCTTATTGGATAAAGTCACGGGATTGCCACGCTCCGATCCGCGCCCGCGGCGCATCTCTCCGCTCGCAATGACGCATAACTCGTTTCCACCCCAAAATTCTGTTGAATCATGGGCGATTTTCACGTAATTTGGGCAGAGTATTTCTGAATTCGATAAATAATTTTGCCGGGGAGTTACCAGAATGGCTCAACAATACATTTTTACCATGCTCGGCCTCAATAAATATTATGGCCAGAAGCAGGTGCTTAATAATATCAATCTCAGCTTCTATCCGGGGGCGAAAATCGGAATTGTCGGCGAGAACGGCGCCGGCAAATCGACCGTCCTGCGGATTATGGGCGGACTCGATGAGGAATTCAAAGGGACGGCGGAAATCAGCTCCGGGTACAAAGCGGGCGTGGTTTTACAGGAACCGATTCTCGATGATAAGCTTAATGTCCGCAAAACACTCGAGACCGCTTTCGCCGAGCAGGTGGCGATGATCGCCGAATATGAGAAAATCTCCGAAAGCATGGCCGAACCGATGGATGACGATGAGATGCAAAAGGCGATGGACCGGATGGGGGAGCTTCAGGATCAACTCGATGCCGCCGATGCCTGGAACCTTGACCAGAAAATGAAACTGGCCAGCGATGCGCTCTGCCTTCCCGAGGATGACCGGATTATCGGAACTCTATCCGGCGGCGAGCGGCGGCGGGTGGCCTTGTGCAAAGCACTCTTGGAGCGGCCGGATCTGCTTCTGCTCGATGAGCCGACCAACCATCTCGATGCCGAGACGGTGGACTGGCTGGAATCGCAATTGAGTGAATATCCCGGCACTGTTATTATCGTAACGCATGACCGGTACTTCCTTGATAACATCACCAAATGGATTCTGGAACTTGACAATGGCCGCGGGATACCGTACGAAGGCAACTATTCCTCATGGCTGGAACAAAAACTGGCCCGCCTGGCAGTGCAGGAGAAAAAGGATACGCCGCGCGCCCGCGCGCTGGAGCGCGAACTGGCCTGGATTAAGATGAGCAACAAGGACCGGCAGAACCTTACCCGCTCGCGGTTACTCGAATATGAGCAGTTGATCGCCCGCGAAAATGCCGCCGACCGCGAGAGCGGTGATGTTATCCAGATTGTCCCCGGCCCGGAACTCGGCGACAAAGTGATCGAGTTCAATGGTGTGTCGAAACAGTTCGGTGACAATTTACTCTTCAAGGATCTTTCTTTTATCGTCCCCAAATCGGCCATTGTCGGACTGGTGGGCCCCAACGGAACCGGCAAGACGACACTATTCCGAATGATGGTTGGATTGGAAAAACCGGACAGCGGAGAAGTCAAAATCGGATCAACCGTCAATACGGCCTATGTCGACCAGGGGCGGGAATCTCTGAAAGGCGCGCAGACTCTGGTCGAGGATATCGGCGATGGCGCCGATGAAATCATGTTCGGCAAACGGGCGATACCGATTCGGCAGTACCTGGCGCGGTTTGGGTTTCGCGGCGCCGATCAGCAGAAATCGGTCGATCAGCTTTCAGGCGGCGAGCGCAACCGGGCGCATCTGGCCAAGGTGCTGAAGATCGGCGGTAATGTCGTCCTGCTTGACGAGCCGACCAATGATCTGGATGTTAACACTCTGCGGATGCTGGAAGAGGCGATAATGAATTTCCGCGGATGCGCCATGGTTATCAGCCACGACCGCTTTTTCCTCAACCGTATATGTACGCACCTTCTGGTTTTTGAAGGCGAGGGGAAAGTACGCTGGTTCGAAGGCAACTACGAGCAGTACGAAGAGTGGCGGATGAAGGAACTCGGCGGCAAATTATTCGAGAACCGCCGCAGCCGTTATCGCAAGCTTGTGAAAGCCTGATAAATATTGGTCGCAAAAAAATGGCAGGACTACTGGTCCCGCCATCTTTATATCAAAGTCCTTTCATCTATTTATCATTCTTTCGTCTGGACCGGAAGGGGGGGCATCTTTTCCATCTCATCCTGATTGCGCTTGCCCCAGGCCTGGATTTTGGTCACCATTTCCGGATTATCGGATGTAATCAGCATGACATGGCCGCGTTCGGTCGGCACATGCTCGGCCTTTGCCCCGGCCATAAACAGTTCGCCCATCGCCTGGCACATGCCGCACATTTTGACCTTTTCACCCTTGGCCATTCTGGCTTCAACATCCTGCATCGCCTTGGTGCAGTTGTGGTAAGATGTCATGAACTCGGGATCTACAGTCGTGACATTGATAATACCGTTGGATATGTTATGATGCTCCCAGACAGTATGATCCAGCAGGGCCGGGTCATCCATAAGATGCTTGCAGAACTCGCAGTTGACCATATCAAACCACGGCGTTTCTTCCTGGGCACCGGTTGGCATGGTCATCATCAGTACAAGCCCACCCAGAATAAAGGTTGCTAATGCTTTTCTCATTGCACCTCTCCTCCATAATTAATAGATATGAAAATCACCTGGTTGCAATTGACGGTTCGACTATGAGATAAACCGGACCGTCAAACATATGGATTATACGAAATCCGTCCAAAAAAATAAATCACTTTATTATTTACCCTCTGTCGGGGAACATCAGAAGTTATTAGAGGCAAATCAGATAACTCAAAAAAATAGACCCGCGGCGGAGGGATCCATCGCGGGTCAAAGAACAATAAGGAGGGACAATAGGTCTTTAAAATTTATACGTGATGGCTGTGCTCCCGTTCCGGGGTCATAATCCCCCAGGCGACGACATCCATGATCATTTCTATGTCGGCCATTTGACCATCCGGACCTTTTTCGAGAATCCACTCTATTTCAAGGCCCTTAAGGGCCGCTACCATTGATCTGGCGGCCTTGGCGGGGTCTTCAATGCGAAACAGGCCGGCAATTTTGCCTTCGAGAAGGATATCTTCCAAAATCTTGGCCTCTTTTTCGAAGAAGCCCAGCCGGGTGCCCTCGAGATAAGGCCAGATGCGGTGGGCATCCTCCCGCGTGACCCGGTAAAAATTGGCCAGTTCCTTCATCATTTTGGTTTTCGCCGTAATCAGGGCGCGAATTTTATCGAGAGGGGTATTTTCTTTCTCAACCGCTTCCATCATTGATTTGACCAGAATATTTCCCTCGTGCTGGACGACGCTGCTGAAAACATCTTCTTTACTCGGAAAGTACTTATAAAGTGTGCCTTTGGCGACGTGTGCGGCCCGGGCAATATCCTCCATAGTTGTCTTTCCCAAACCATATTGGTTAAACAGCTGTTCCCCCGCCCTGAGAATACTATCTCTTTTTTTGTTTCCCAATCGGGCCATTTGAACCACCTTTCGTTCCTCAGCAATCATATCGTGTACCTCTACGTCTAATTGACCGCTGTGTTTCTGCATATCTTCTGATTTTTTCAATCGGCATCGCCATAAAATATATTACTCCATTATATGGGGTTCCGATGTCTGGAATTTCTTGCAGATAACTTAATGGATTACAAGAAGTTTCGGCGCAAAAACTGCGTTGCCTGAATAGGTTAATTTATTGTTAGAAAATGACTTGAGCCGATCCCTTTGGTTGGCTAATGAGGTTCTTGGACAAAAATCTGTGAAAATTTCGCAGGATTGTGCCCAAAACGGCCATTTTTTTTGACTGGAAAGCCTGTCGGAGATTGTAATCAGGGTGGACAAAACTAAATGCCGGATTGGAGCCTAACCTGCGGCGATTGTGGACAGGAGCAACTGAAAATGAGAGTTTTTACAATTTCCCTATTTTTCGCCGCGTGCATCGGGTTTACGCCGGTAACTGGTGGTGAGCATATTAATGACGATCAATGTCTGATTGATACTCCCGATAAGGCTGTCAGTCGAGCCATTGCATATACCGGTTTTGATAAATCAAAAGCGCTGCCGTTGGATCACATTATAGAGAAGACAAAACTAACTATGGTTACAAATGATAGGACTCCTTATTTACATGAGCAAATAAATAATGTACCGGTTTGGGAGGTAACTTTTGACGATATAAATGTCTGCGATGGTAATAGTGATGAGAGTAAATGTTTGAGAACATTTGACGTCCTTATTGATCAGGCGACCGGCAAACTGCTGAAGATTCACTCAATACAGGTTGGATATGATACCGGGAAATCGCCTCTTCCGACCGTTGAATATGCAGAAAAACAAATGCAGGCATCAGAAGTATATTTAGGATTCCCTGATGAGCTTCCGGAATATGTTTTTATTGAGGCGCTGTCAAATACGGCATATAAGGCAAAGAATGCAGGAGAAATAATCGCGGTTTATGTGAAAGAGACTTATATGGATTCCGCGCCAAATAGGATTTGGGCAATTGACTTAAGAGGGATAGATCCAATACCAATAGCGAGCCATTATTCAAGTATGTACGTTCCAGAATGTCAGCGCAATCACAGACGCACCGTGATTGATGCAAAGACAAGGCATCAGATGTTTATTGATACATTTCCGCAAAGTAGATGTCGTTTTTAAAGAACAAAAATGTGCTGCCAGGTGCGGTGACCTGACAGCACAAGGAGCAATTTATCTTATAATAATCTGCTTACCTCTCGTTAACGTTCACCGGCTGCTGGAGGGCCTCGGTCGAGGCGGAGTCATATATGGCCTTTATTTGAATGTCGTCAATGTTCCATCCGCCGAAAGTATGGGTAGCGCCATGCGCCTCCATGGTGAAACGAATATAAAGCGTAGGCTGGAAATCGGCATATGGAGATATATTCACCGATGTCTCATTCCAGCTGTTGTCCAGTAATGAACTGGTTTGCGAGTAAACATTATACCATGTTGAACCATTGGTACTGACCGAGATATAACCGATACCCCACCCATCGATACACAACCAGCGCCAGAAATCAAGGCTGATCCGGAACAGTTTGGTGCAGTCGAGCGGCGGCATGATTAGGTGCGTCGGAGGCAGTTCCGGAGGATAGTTGCCATCGAGATTGTAACCATAGACATTGTCGCCGGTGTGGCCGCTGGTCGGGTCGACGCCCCACCCCAGGTATCCGCCGCCGCCGGTTGGCACACCAAAGGCCCAGTCGCCCTGGCAGGTCCAGCCCGGATCGGTATCGAGAAGCCATTCATAGCGAACCGATGGTGTCCCTATGGTCAAAGTGACATCGCGGCTGGTGTTTTCACTGGGATCATCCAGATTCGTAAAATAGACTCTTCCGTGATGGATTCCTTCACACAGGCTTTCGGCATTGCTGTTGATGGTAACCGTCACCTCAGCGAGCGTATTGGGAGGGAGGCTTCCGCCGATATCGCCGGACAATGTCAGCCAGTCGATTGATGATTCAAGCGTGACTTCATAATTTATCGGGTCGTCGTATTTATGCAGGAACTGATATGTCCTGCCGGTCGGTTCGAAGGGACCGCCGGACGGGCCTTCCGATTCCAGGTCATCAGATGGTTTGACATTGAGCCCGACATTGACCGCAAGCCCCTTTATACAGAAGTTGGCGGTACTATCATAATTATAAAGATCATTCCAAACGCCGCTCAATTTATAATAGCTTTGTCCGGGCTCGGCTGCCGATGGTACCCAGACTTTTTGACTGCTTCCAAGAAGTGTCGGGACATCGGTCGAGCAGTCATAAGGAAGCGAAGGATAGGAAATATAAAGGTAAATATAAAAGTCATTACCGATTCCCAGCGTAATCGGTGTCGGCAAATCGACAGTATGAAATCCGCGAAACTCATAATTGCCGGAAACCTCACTCAATAGTCCTGACAACTGGCCGCCGGAAAAGGTGTCATAGATTCGAATAGTGTAATTGGTATTGTCCTCGGGTATGCATATACTGACCGCCTCGAGCCGCTCATTGTGGTTCGAGGTAAAGGCATTGAAGGCTTCATAAGACATTAAAGCCAGATTATTTCTCCACCCGTGGTAGTCATGGAAGTGTACGATATCATATTTCATAGGCTCAACATTGTGGAAAGAGACCGCCCCAAGCTGATATTCCTGGCCGCAATACTTGTCGTAGTATGAGATATAAAAATAACCGCTGTATCCCCAGCTGCTTCCCCAGCTGTTCTTACATAACCATGCCCCCGGATACGGGGCATGAGTGGACAGATTATCATTCCAGCCGACTATGGCAACGGCGTGAGTAAGTTCGACCGGGTCATCGGGCGGCTGATAATGAACATAATTGATCATATATTCATCGTAGGCGGAATAGGCGGTCGCGATTG
>JBFMFJ010000086.1:0-10905 GCA_040752235.1 Candidatus Zixiibacteriota bacterium
TTAACATCATCATTAAGCTTGATCTTCTTGGTATGGACATTCAAAATGCCTTCACGGCCGCGCACATCGGGGGCATCGACGACAATTTGTCTGTCGAAGCGGCCGGGCCGCAAAAGGGCCGGATCGAGAATATCGGGACGGTTGGTGGCCGCTATCAGGATAACGCCGTCGTTGGATTCAAAACCATCCATTTCGACCAGGAGCTGGTTGAGAGTCTGTTCGCGTTCATCATGACCGCCGCCAAGACCGGCGCCGCGGTGACGGCCGACAGCATCTATTTCATCAATAAATATGATACAAGGGGCGTTTTTCTTACCCTGCTCAAATAAGTCTCTAACGCGGCTGGCGCCGACACCGACGAACATTTCCACAAAATCGGAGCCGGACATCGAGAAGAAAGGAACTCCGGCCTCACCAGCTACAGCGCGTGCCAGAAGGGTTTTTCCTGATCCCGGAGGACCCAACAGAAGGGCGCCTTTGGGAATTTTACCTCCCAGCCTCTGGAATTTGCCGGGGTCTTTCAGGAATTCGATGACTTCATGAAGTTCAACCTTGGCCTCATCGACACCGGCGACATCATTAAAGGTCACTTTTGGCCGCTCATCGGTCATCAGCTTGGCGCGGCTCTTGCCGAACGAGAACAATCCTTTGGGGCCGGAGGCACCCTGCATCTGGCGCAGGAAAAACAACCATATAAAAATCAACAGCAGCCAGGGAGCGAAGGACATCAGAAGCGAGAAATAATTGGGGCCTTCGGTTTTGGCATCAATTGTCACGCCGGCGTTTTCAAGGCGGTTGACAAGAGTAAAGTTGTTGTCTTCAAAAGGAATTCGAGCTTTAAACTTGGTGTATCTATCTGTCCCCTTCTGGGTTGTCAGCGAGGTCTCTTTCTTCAGGCGTCCTTCAAGAGTTTTCTCGACAAAAGTTACCGATTCGATATTGTCTGCATTAAGCTGGTTGAGGAATTCGGTATAAGTAATATCAGCAATATCCCCATCGGAAGATGAATAAAGGCTATAGGCAAAGATAAAGGCCAGAATTATAACAATCCAGAATCCGAGTGATTTAACCGGCCCTTTCCAGCTGAAAGAATCTTTTCCTTCGGGGTCATCCTTGCCGGGACGTCCTCGTTTATCCTGGGGCTGATTTGAAAAATCTTTATTATCTTCATCAAATTTCATTAAAAACGTTCTCCATCAGTAATATACAACATAATCAGTAAAAAATTCAGTAATTCTTTACTCATTTATTACTTTGCCGATGAACGGCAAGTTTCGATATTTTTGCGACTCATCAAGGCCAAAACCAATTACAAAGTCATCGCCGACATCAAAACCGCGATATTTAATATTAATATCGACCTGTCGGCATTTACTCTTGTCCAAAAGTGTAACAATTTCGACTGAAGCCGGTTCCTGTTTTTTGAGGTGTGACATAATTGCCTGAGCGGTCCTTCCCGAATCGACGACACCTTCCACTATCAACAGATGTCTTCCTTTCAGGGGCGTATCCGGCCCGCCGTACATGTCTATCTTTTCATCACGTGTGCGGCCGTTCGAATAACTGGTCGCGGATATGAACTCGACCTCCATCGGGACCGAGATATTCCTGATCAGGTCGGCCATGAAGACGATGCATCCCTTGAGAACGCCGATCATAATCGGTTCACGGTCGGCATAGTCCTTCGATATTTGCCTCCCCAGGCGCCTTATTGCCTGCGCGATTTTGTCCTGAGGCAAAAGAAGGTCAAATTTGTGTAATTGGGGCGATTTCATTATCGATACTTTCAATTGCAAGCACCCTGGTTGTTGATTTATTAATTTTGACTCGATCCGAAATTTGATATCCGACCAGCCAGACGACTCCTTTCTGATCGAACACCACCGGAATCTCATCCCTGATGTTTCTTAACACTTTTTTATCAGTCAGAAAGTCTCCCAGTTTTTTCGTCTGTTTCATCCCCAGCGGAGTAAAGCTGTCCCCCGGTTTCATACCTCTTACGTAGAGAGGCTGCGAAAGACTGTCGAAATCAACGACAATTTTTTGACCGCCTTTTTGGCGCTTGAGAGACACTTTTGAAGCCGGGACATTCGAGCATTTTATTTTCCTATTAACTCCCCCGAGTTTTGTAATGCCCTTGGTGTCAAGCGGTGTATTTTCAATGTTGATTTTCCGGCTGTATAGAATAAGACGATTTCTTTCATTCACGGCAGTGATGCCGTCAGTCAGGTTCAATGCCTTGATTTTGCCGTCGAGTAATTCCAATATGCGATTCACGTCTTCGAAACTTCCCATTCCGGGGTGGCCGCTTGCCCATTCGAGTAAATGCTTAATCAGGCGTCTTTTCAGCCAAACATCATAAGCGGAAATACCGGTCAAATCAACAATAATTTTCCCTCCGGGCGTAATTGAGCAAATCTTTTTAGCCAGCTCGCCGGCGAAGGAGTCCAGAAAGCGATTCTCATCCGACAGAATCCGCGTGAAGTTATAAATGGATGTCCGATATTTCGGGCCGAAATGCTTCTCGACAAGGGGAAGGATTTTATTTCGCAAGTAGTTGCGACTGTATTTAGATTGCAGGTTGGAGATATCCACCATAAAGGGAATTTTGCTTCTCTTCAAATAGGCTTCGATTTCCCGGCGGGGGATATTGTAAAGGGGGCGGATTTTCCCATTTTCGATCGGTTTAATCGGATCCAGCCCCTGGGGGCCGGTTCCCCGGATAAGGCGGAATAGGACTGTTTCCACCAGATCATCGAGATGATGCCCGAGGGCAATTTTGTTGCAGTCGAATTCCTTTGCCATCCAGGCCAGTGATTCTTTGCGGAAGCGATGACCGGCATCCTCCACCGATATTTTGTGGGCGCCGGCGGCAGCCGGCACATCGGCCTCGATAACACTAAAGGGGACTTTTAGTTTTGCGCAGAATCCGCGGCAGAATTCGATTTCTTTCCTGACTGCCCGCAGACGAATTTTATGATTGAGATAACAGGCAGCGAGCGTGAAATCGAATCTTTTAGACAGCCTTACAAGGGAATAAAGCAGGGCGGTCGAATCCGGCCCGCCGGAAAAGGCGACCAGGATTTTGTCTCCTTTCGAAATCAGGCTCAGATCCAGTATATTCTTTTCAACAATTTTGACAATATCTGCCATGCGACGAATATAACAATTTAATCCTGATATTAAAGAAGTAATTCTTTTAAAAAGGTTGACCGGTTTGGGATAATTCTTATATTGTAAATATCAATGTGGTCGGAGTAGTCGTCTATTAAATATGAGATCATTATTTCGAATAATCGGTTTTGTCATGCTTCCCGCCGTGCTGGTCATGCTTATTTTGCCCGCCGGCTGCGATCAGGACAATTCGGTTACATCGTCATCATCAGGGGGGCGCGAGACGGTTTGGGTCGATAATTTTAATGCCATAGGCATACCATTTATGGTTGTGGACAGTCTGGGGATTATTGACGGGCCGATAATAATTGGGAAACCGGCCATTGACACAGTGCAAAATATTCCTATGAAATCGGTTCTTACGCTTGGAGACAGTCTTTTTGATGTGAAAGTATTCGGTCATGAAGATACTCTGGTGGCGCATCATTCAGGGTATTACCGGATGAGCCGGGATACTTTGTATATTTATTGCGATGACGGCGTCAATAAGGTATTCGGATATAAATATAATTATCGTGACAGTCTTCTGATTTATGATTTCAGATATGCCGACACAACCGGCCCGATTTGTTTTATAGTCGGAGAGAATTTGATTTTATGGGATGCGGGGTTATCCTATTTGTCCCTGCAGGGAAGGGGCGTTTTTTTAAGGGAGAGATATCATGTTTTCAGGTAGGAATTTGTTTTTAATCGGATTTGCGGCCGTAATGACAATGATAATGGCCGGATGCGGCGATGAATCGCCGACTGCGAGTTATCAAAATCATCTCAACGGGACCTGGTCGGAAACATACAAAACCAGTTTCGACGATGTTATTATACCTGAGTTCGATCCTCAGATGGGAGAAGTGCCGGATCCGATACAGATTTTTCATCCCGATTACGGCCAGTATATAATTGATCTTCCCCTCAGGTCGGTTTTGACGCTGAGCAATTTCAGATTCGGACTCAAGATTTTTGATGATCAAAATACATTGCAAAAGGAATTAAGGGGGGACTACAGGAAATCCGGAAAACAACTCATCTTTAACGTTAAATATACCTGGGCCGCTTTTTATGAGGCCTGGAATATCGAATATGATCCATACGCCGAATATTCCGATACTCTTTCATTCGATATACTGAACACAGATTCACTGGCCTTTCGGACGGTGAGTTTATCTGATGGGGATTCCGGCATGGCTTATATAAAATCCAACAGCATTCTCTGGTCCGTTCCGGGGGGACTGGGATTCAAGTTCTCGGGGATATTTATCCGTCAGGACTAAGCATCTGCCGAGAAACGACTTATAATCTCTTCAAATATTAGTTTGACTCTCCATTTCCATCGACCTATATTCGTATCTTAATTATTTCGGAGGAATCGATGGAACAGCCTAAAGTGACGCCTCAGATGGTCAAAGATCACGGCCTGAATGAGGAAGAATATAGAAAAATCCAGGAAATACTGGGACGGGAACCGAATTTCACGGAGCTGGGAGTTTTTTCGGTGATGTGGTCGGAACACTGTTCATATAAAAATTCAATTGCCCTGTTGAAAACGCTTCCGCGTGACGGCGAAGCGCTTCTGACCAAAGCAGGCGAGGAAAATGCCGGAGCGGTTGATATCGGCGATAATCTGGCGGTAGTATTCAAGATCGAATCGCACAATCATCCCTCGGCGGTGGAGCCCTATCAGGGGGCGGCCACCGGTGTCGGCGGCATTCTGCGCGATATTTTTACCATGGGTGCCCGGCCGATAGCCTCGCTCGACTCGCTTCGCTTCGGTTCCCCCGATAATCCGCGGGTGCGGTACCTGGTGGATGGTGTGGTACGCGGAATCGGAGATTACGGGAATTCCTTCGGCGTGCCGACTGTGGCAGGGGAGACTTATTTCGATGAAGCCTATACCGGTAATCCGCTGGTCAATGCCATGGCGGTCGGAATCGTCAAGAGTGACGGGCTGGTCTCGGCAACTATCAAGGGTGAAGGCAACCCGGTGATGATTGTCGGCTCAAAGACGGGACGCGATGGAATTCATGGCGCTACTTTCGCCTCGGAAGAGCTTACCGAAAAGTCACAGGAGAAGCGGCCGTCGGTGCAGATCGGTGATCCCTTCACGGAAAAGCTGCTGCTGGAAGCGACGCTTGAAATTATCGACAAGGATTTGATTATCGGTGTGCAGGATATGGGGGCGGCCGGAATAACCTGCTCCTGCTCGGAGATGTCATTCCGAGGAAATTCGGGTGTAACGATTGATATCGACAAGGTGCCGGTGCGCGAGGATCACATGACCCCGTATGAGATTCTTCTTTCGGAGTCACAGGAGCGGATGCTGGTATGCGTTAAAAAAGGCCTGGAGAATGAAGTCCGGAAGGTGTTCGATAAATGGGAGCTGGATTCGACCATAATCGGCTATGCCAATGACAGCGGCATATTCCGGGTGCTCAAGGCTGGCGAGACAGTGGTGGAGATTCCGGCGAAGGCGCTGGCGCTCGGCGGCGATACGCCGGTATATCATCGTGAGACAAAAAAGCCTGCCTATATAGACAAAGTTTCGAAAATAAATCTGAATGATTATCCGGCCAAGCGCGACTGGTCGCAGGATCTTTTGACCCTTTTGGCCGCACCCAATATTTGTTACAAGGGGTGGGTGTTCGATCAGTATGATTCGATGGTACGCACCAACACGGCGGTTGGGCCGGGTTCGGATGCCGCGGTGCTGAGAGTTCGCAAGACCAGCAAGGCGCTGGCGATAACGACCGACTGCAACGGGCGATACTGTTATCTCAATCCGCGCCATGGTGCCATCCAGGCGGTGGCCGAAGCGGCGCGTAATATTGTCTGCTCGGGCGGGCATCCGGTGGCGATCACCAACTGCCTGAATTTCGGCAACCCGTACAAACCGGAAATATATTATGGTTTTGCCGAGGCGGTGGCCGGGATGGGTGAAGCCTGCCGCGTGTTCGGAACGCCGGTGACCGGCGGTAATGTCAGTTTCTATAACGAGGACCCGGAGCGGGCGGTGTTCCCGACCCCGACGATCGGGATGCTCGGTATTGTCGATGATGTATCGCATATCACGACGCAGTCATTCAAGAAGGCGGGCGATTTGATATTCATGCTCGGTGAAAACAAGCAAGAGCTGGGCGGCTCGGAATATATGCATACGATATTCGGCAAAAACACCGGGCCGGTGCCGGAACTGGATCTGCACGAAGAGAAACGAATGCAGGAGACGCTTCTTGAAGCGATCCGCCGCGGCTATATCAAGTCGGCGCATGACTGTTCCGATGGCGGGCTGGCGGTGACACTGGCCGAGTGTTGTATCGGCGACCGCGGGAATATGATAGGCGCCTCGGTGCGTGTCGAGAACGATATCAGAGCGGACTGCATACTCTTCGGTGAGACCCAGTCGCGGGTGGTTGTTTCTGTCGAGAATGGCTCGGCGGGAAAACTGGTCGATTTGTGTGTCATGAACAATGTTTCGATACAGGCGATCGGTATTGTCGGCGGGGAGCATCTGAGTATCAATGATCTCGTGAATGTTCCACTGAAGAAACTCGAGGACGCCTATTACAACAGTTTGCCGAAGATGCTGGCCAAGGCGTAAGGATGGGTAGGGCAGAACCCGGAATCCCCGATTGTCATCGGGGATGCAGCGGTTCTGCCATTAAATAAATCACAAATAATTGAATAGGCAGAACCGCTTCATCCCGTTTTTGCGGGATTTCGGGTTCTGTCCTACGGTTGCCGGCGCAAGAGCGGTTGGCCATCAAGAAACCGATCCGATCCCCGAGGAACTGACGCAGCGCGATCTTCGGCGGCTTCACCATGTTATAATCCATGAAGTCAGGAAATCCGGGAGTAAGCCATGGAATCAGGTGGTTCGGCTGGCATTGATAAAGGAGGTATACGAATGGACATGTGGAAGTTCTTTGACATCACGCATCGGGAGCACATTCTCTGCAATCCGACGAGTCTTGAGAAACTTGAACAGCTTATCACACTTCTGCCTCTGAAACCCGGGGCACGGGTGCTTGATATCGCCACTGGAAAGGGCGAATTTCTCATCAGGCTTGCAGAACGGTACCGACAAATAACAGGGACAGGAATTGATTTCTCACCCTACTGCATTGCCGATGTCCGCAAGAAGCATCAAAAACGTGTTCCGGATGTCCAACTCCATTTCCTGGAGATGGACGGGGCCAAGTATGTTCCGGAGACGTCAGAGAGTTATGATCTGGCAGCCTGCATCGGTGCGAGCTGGATTTATGGCGGGCATCGAGGGACGTTGAGCGCGTTGCAGAAGATGGCAGCCCCGGAAAGCTGGATCGTTGTGGGAGAACCGTTCTGGCGGCATGAACCGGAAAAAGAGTATTTAGAAGCGATCGGGATGGCACGGAACGATTTAGGAACGCATTATCAGAATGTAGAGGCCGGGCGAGAGCTGGGATTGGAGGCTGTCTATACAATCGTAAGCAGCCAGGATGACTGGGATAGATATGAAGGATTACAGTGGTATGCGGCGGAAACCTGGGCGAGTGATCATCGGGATGACCCGGATGTGGAGACGGTGCTGAAGCGAGTGCGTGAGAGTAAGACAGCATATCTGAGGTGGGGACGAGAGACGCTGGGGTGGGCGATTTATGTGTTCAAGAAATGAGGCATAGCACATTTATAGTCTTTATGGGTCGGGTTTCTCATTCGTTCAAGGATTCATGCGGAATCCGAGCCGCCCGCCTGCCATTAGCGAAATTCAATTAATAGGCAGAACCACTCCATCCCGTTTTACGGGATTTCGGGTTCTGCCCTACGGCTGCTGACACCACTTTTTATTGTATGGCTACAATTACCACAAAAGTATTGAAAGGGTGGCCGCGCCAAATTTATTTGGGGCGGTCTTTTAAAATCATCCCCAAACAAGTTTGGGAATGCCACCCATGAAAAATAAATTCACCCCAAAGATGTAATTGAAATAAAAGTTTGGCAGCCTCAAACAAGATTTTTTCGGAGCAAGGGATCATGTTTGGGGATGTATTCGGAATATTAATTTTTTTTAAACCCACCCCAAGGGGTGGGGCACAGCATTGGTGGGTCATATTTCGATTGAGCTGCAAAATGCACCTGAAATACGTCATTTTCTTTTAATTGCTTTTCCGCCCCTATTTATTATAATCTGCTTTTATGGCTGTATATTTTTTCTCGGATGCGCATCTCGGCGAAAATGATAAGGTTCGCGAGAAGGCTAAACTGGAAAAGATTTTTGCTTTTCTGGACATGGTCAAAAATGACGGCGAAAAGCTGTTCATTCTGGGCGACCTGTTCGATTTCTGGTTCGAATACAAGCACGCCATCCCTAAAGACCATCTTAAGGTGGTTTTCAAGCTGTCGTCTTTGATCGATGAGGGCAAAGAGGTTCATTATATATCCGGCAATCATGATTTCTGGCTGGGTAATTTCCTGAGCCGCGAGGCGGGGATCACCATCCATCGCGATTATTACGAAACCACTGAGCAGGGGAAACGGCTGTTTATGATTCACGGCGACGGGATCTCGCCCTCCGACAAAGGATACCGCCTGCTGAAAAAAGTCCTGCGCAATAAAGTGAATATCTGGCTTTACCAGAAATTGCCGGCCGACTGGGGAATCCCACTGGCGAAACGGGTTTCGGGGTCATCGCGGAATTACACATCCGGGCGCTCGCCGGAATTTATCAAGGATTATGAAGAATATGCCGGGAAAAAGCTGGCCGAGGGGTATGATGTGGTTGTGATCGGGCATCTTCATGTGCCGATTTTAAAAGAATTGAACGGGGGCGTTTATTTGAACACCGGCGATTTTATAAAGCATTTTTCGTACGGGAGAATGGAAAACGGGGTGGTGACATTAGAGTATATTTAATACAAGAACACACCCCGCCTTTCGGGCACCCCCTCAAGAGGGGAATAAGAACATGATATAAATGTATGATTGGTGCTGTGAGTAGGTCGAAATCCCCGGGGGAGTTTCGACAATAGAATAAAAGGAAATTATGAAAATCGTAAGATCAATAAAGCAGATGCAGAAGCTGTCGAGGAAACTTGCGGCTGAGGGGAAGACTATCGGGCTGGTGCCGACCATGGGATACCTTCACAAGGGGCATATTTCGCTTATCAAGAGAGCGAAAAAGGTGTCGGATGTGGTTATCACGACAATTTTCGTCAACCCCAAGCAGTTTGCTCCATCAGAGGACCTCGCCAAATATCCCCGTGACGAAAAAGGGGACATCAGAAAGATAAAAGAAGCAGGCGGGGATATTGTTTTTATCCCGAAAGCGGCCGACATGTATCCGGCCGATTATCAAACCTATGTCAATGTCGAGGAAATAACCGATTTGCTCGAGGGTTCTTCGAGGCCGGGGCATTTTCGCGGTGTGACGACCGTGGTCGCCAAGCTGTTCAATATTACGCGACCGGATATCGCCTTTTTTGGCAGGAAGGATTTTCAGCAGGCGGTGGTGCTGCAAAAGATGGCGGCTGATATGAATTATCCGTTAAGGATGATTATAGCGCCTACGGTAAGGGAGAAGGATGGCCTCGCGATGTCTTCACGGAATAAATATTTCACACCGGAACAGCGGAAAGAGGCGATATGTCTTTATAAGGCATTGGTTCGGGCAAGGCATCTGGTTAAAGTCGAAAAAATCTATAATCCTGCTCAGCTCCGCCGCGAGATGGCAAAGGTAATCAAAAAAATATGCCCGGTTTCGGAAGTGGACTATATCGCTTTCACCGATCAAAAAACGCTGCTTCCGGTCAGAAAGATTGATAAAAACAGTATATGTTCGCTGGCAGTTCGGCTATACGGCGTTCGTCTGATTGACAATATGAAGCTTGTTTAATTATTTAAGCCTGAACAGGCTGCGAAAAAATACAACATTGGTGGGGCTGTTTCCGTCTATGTTGTAATTGAGTTGACAAACCGGACAAAATTGTTATTATTACTGCGTGGAAACAAGACTGAATTACCAAATTCTAAAAATAGTCGCAATAGCCCTCGGCCTCACGGGCTTTTTTATTACTTTTTCATTTGCGCAGTCCCCTGACAGTTTGAATGTAAATCCGCCTTCACTGAAAATCCTGGGAGATGATTCGCTGAGAGTCGATGAAGGGAAACGGCTGGAAATCGGCTTTCTGGCGGTCGATCCCGATGGCGGCATACCTGTGCTCAGCGCGGTGAATCTGATGGACAGCGCCGTTTTTGTGGACAGCCTGAACGGCTATGGAAGTCTGGTTTTTACGCCGGGCTTTAAGCAGGAAGGGGATTATACGGTCGGTGTTATTGCCTCGGATGGGATCCATGCCGATACGGCTGCCATTGCCATCCATGTCAGGGACATCACGATCGTCCGGACTTATCGGCTTGCCATATTCATATTCATGATAATTTTCTCGGGGGCGGTATTACTCTACACCAGATGGGCAAGAGAGGGCAAAGAGCTCTATGTCCGAAGGATCCCCGGCATTGCGGCCGTGGAAGAAGCTGTCGGCCGCGCCACCGAAATGGGCAAACCGGTATTATTTGTTCCCGGCATAGCGGATGTGGAAGATATCGAGACGATTGCCGGTCTTTCGATTCTCGGGCGAGTCGCAAAAATAATAGCGCAATACGGAACACCGCTTTCGGTTCCGGTTCGTTACCCGATGGTTCTTGCCGCAGGGCAGGAGGTGGTCGAGCAGGCATATCTCGAGGCGGGGCATCATGACGCCT
>JBFMFJ010000087.1:0-10856 GCA_040752235.1 Candidatus Zixiibacteriota bacterium
ATTCCGGGTCTGGCCGAAGAAGCCGCCTTTGCCTATAAAGATATTGATCTTGTGATCGATGCAGTCGATAAACTTGGAATATCCAAAAAGGTGGCGCGGTTTGATCCCATGCTTAATATAAAAGGTTAATACAGGACAATTATTGTATTGTATGGTGCAATGTCCGGGGCGGGCGTATGCACCATATTTTTTTGGAAGCTTTGCATGGGAGATGAAACATATATGATATTATGGGGTAATATCTTAAAAAAAGAGGGCGCTACTCTGGTTGGGTAGAGGGGGCTAGGAAACTACCCAGGGACAGCAGAGAGTCACCCTCGTATTCTAATTCAAAATTTATGCTTTCAGTCGTATTTGTCAAGCATTTTTATTAATAATTATTCTATAATGTTTATCTCATTCTATTTATGATAAATAACGATAATTTATTACCATTTTAATAATGCATTATTTTGCGCATGCGATTTTCGCCCCGCTTAATTATCTAATCGCCATCCCCGAGATAATCTTTAGTGACCACATTAAAAAAAGCCGCCTATGGTAAGCGGCTTTTACAAATTCATCATATACGGATCACTAATATCTGACGATTTTTACCGGTACGGTCACCCTTGTTGCCGGATCGGTATTGTAGGACACGGTAAAATTGCTGTTATGCGTTCCTCTTGGAAGATTGTCTTTCGGACTAACCTGGATAACCTTTGATTCTCCATTCATAATGGTGCCTTGATAAGTATCAATAGTAAAGATAGTATCCATTTCCATCTCAATACCGAATTCCAATGGTGCGCCTCCAAGATTAAATAACCTCACTTCTTTTGCCTGATGTCCGGGCAGGAAGAACAAGGACTGCGGTTCGGCACGGAATTCTTTCGGGATGATATTAATGTCGGATGAGTATTTCAGCTCAACGGTCGGATTGTCGACATCATTGGAAGTCACCGTTATATTCCTGATATTCTTCCCATAATATTCCCGGGTGTCGAATATCACTTTGATTCGTCCGATTGAATCGGGGGGAAGCACTTTATTCATGATTATTGCTGAAGTGCAATCGCAGTTGGAAACAGCCCTTTCTATATTGAGGTCAGAAGTGCCGGTATTCCTGATAGTGAAATAATGAACGAGTTTAAAATCCAGAGGGACATATCCGAAATCATAATAACCGTCGACAACCTCAATTTTGGCGCGGCCCGCGCCGGCCGCCTGAAGCGATACCGTTGCTATCAGCATTAGTAATAAGAAAGATAAAATTATCGTGAGCATTATTTTCATGTATCAGACCTCCAGCTTCTCATTCTCGGGTTTATCCAACAAAAAGCCTTGTTCCCTCATCCAGATATCGTTGAAACATTTGCTCAGGTACTTTGATCCGGAGTCCGGAGCGATAACAACCATCACCGCCTTGTTCTCCAGATTACGTGCAATCTGTCGGGCCGCCCATACTGCCGCACCGGTTGAACCGCCGACTGAAATTCCTTCCTCACGTGATAACTTTCTCGCCGTCTCGAAAGCATCGGCATCCGAAACCGAGAAGACCTCATCAACCAGATGCGGATGAAGCGCCTCGGTAATACAGTCCGAACCGATTCCCTCAACTTTATACGCCGCCGGCTCACCATGCCGTTTTTTCTTTATGTATTCGGCGAATATGGAACCGACCGGATCGACCGCAATCGCCTTAACGGCGGGATCTTTTTCCTTCAGAAATTTGGCCGTCCCCGAAAATGTCCCGCCGGTCCCGATGCCGGCGATGAAATGAGTTATTTTGTGATCGGTGTCTTCCCATATCTCCGGTCCGGTGGTCAGGTAATGCGCCTCGACATTATCCTGATTATGATACTGATTCATGTGAAAATATCCTTTTTCACGAGCCAGATTTATGGCCATCATATAGCAACCGTCGGGGTCCTCATGAGCGGCATCGGACCGGGTGACTATTACCTCGGCGCCGAATGATTTCATGAAATCGACTTTTTCCTTGCTGGTCTTTTCCGGGGTGGTCAGGATGGCTTTCAGACCCAGAATCGATGCCACCATTGCCATCGCCACGCCGGTATTGCCGGAGGTGTTGTCGATAATGGTGTCGCCCGGTTTAAGGCGTCCTTCTTTCATGGCCTTTTGCAGAATATAGGCCGCCATCCGGTCCTTTACCGAACCG
Organism: Candidatus Zixiibacteriota bacterium; assembly: GCA_040752235.1. Lineage (GTDB taxonomy): Bacteria > Zixibacteria > MSB-5A5 > GN15 > PGXB01 > PGXB01. The sequence continues at coordinate 2,162 of JBFMFJ010000087.1, forward strand.
CCGGGATTGAGAAATTCGAGTTTTAAAAGTATCAATGGGCCGCCATCCCTGCGGCCATTATCAATCGACACGAGCGGAGTCCGCCCGATCAAATCCAAAACATTTTCTTTATATTTCATACCTATACCTTTGTATGTTTATAACATTTTAGGTAATATTAGTTTCAAATTCAACCGATTTATTATAGTATAAATTATTGTTGATATCGCTTTTAACTTGACAACAGTAAAAAAATCGGCCTTAATTGGTCAGAAATAACACGGAGGGTGTATGAAAACATTTTCTATTTCAATATTTCTTCTTCTTTTTGCGGCCTTTTTGATGACAGGATGCAGCAAGGACGAACAGGTCGCTGAATTGGAAAAACAAATCCAGGAATCCGAATCGGAAGATTTGCTTCAGGATACGACGACTGAGGTTGAAGTAACCGAGCAGCCGGCCGTTCAGGAAACCAAGACTTATACCAAAACTCCGGAAACCGCTCCCAGGGAAGAAAAAGCCCCGTCTTATATGCCGAAACATACCGGCACGGGACAATATACGGTTCAGGTCGCTTCAGGAAGTAACCCGGAATGGATTAAGATTATGGCCGACACATACATTCGCCGTGGCTACGAGGCTTTTATCACCGAAACCAATGTTGACGGCGAGACGTTTTATCGTTTGCGTATCGGCTCATATGATGAATTCAGCGAGGCCAAGGCGGTCGGTTTGGAATTGCAGGATAAATATTCTGCCAATTTCTGGATCGATTATAACGAGTGAAAAGTTACACCGACTACCTGACTTTCAATACCCGCAAGCGGCGGGAATACATCAACATCACCGATAAAGTCGAAGCGGCTTTACAGAAGAGCGGCATCGCCGAGGGGCTGGTTATGGTCGGCGCGATGCATATTACCGCCGGTGTATACATCAATGATGCTGAAAGCGGATTGATCGCCGACATCGATGAGTGGCTTCAAAAATTGGCTCCGGACGGTGTCGATTACCGGCATCATCGGACTGGCGAGGACAACGGCGATGCACATCTTAAGAATCTTTTGGTCGGCCATCAGGTCCTGATCCCGGTAACAAAAGGTAGACTTGATTTCGGCCCCTGGCAGCAGGTTTATTATGCCGAATTCGACGGCCGCCGCAACAAACGCGTCATCATAAAGATCATCGGGGAATAAGTGTCTTTGTGAATAAATAATACAAGACCTCATCCCGGTCATATTAGCTGAAAATATAAGATCCATTGCTGAATCAAACGAACCCACAGCAAGCTGTGGTGCACCCGGTAGGGACAGCACAGTGTGTTGTCTGCCTGGGATAACAAAGGACAGGGAGGTTCCCTGTCCCTACAATGGTTTTTTGTCGGATTTTGCATCAGCCCATAATCAAAATCACCTGACGCGCAGGCCGGCGATTTTTACGGCGCCGCGGTGATAGCCGTCGGGGAAGAGTTCCTCCAGTTCATCCAGACCGAGTTCATTTTCCTCACAGGTTTCATAGACTGTCGGCACTACATTGTTTTGCTCGAATCTCTCCCGAAGGAAACGAATTATCTGCCAGTGTTTTTCCGACAGGGTCGGCATTTTCAACTCATAAACCTTCAGGTTGACGAACTCCTCATCCCATTCCGATGGATTCACTAGAAATCCCCGGCGGTCGATCTCATAACTTTTTTCCTGCCGGGGAGATGTTACTTTTTCCGCAAAATCCTCAAGTCCGGCCTGGTCCAGATATCCGTCTTTATAGGTGATGCCTGTCAGCTTGCAGGCTCCGCGAAGATAACCGGCGGGAAAAAGCCTTTTCAACTCATGAAGATGAAGCCGGTTTTTACGGCAGGTTTCATAAACCAGCGGACATTTGCCGGTATTCTTGAAAGTGTCGCGAATGAAGTTTATGATTTTCCAGTGATCTTCCGACAGACCGCTGATGATGCCCACTTTGGGAGCCATCCCACGGGCGAAATTTTCATCCCACTCGCTATAATCAGCGAGAAAGTCCTCGGTATCCACCGTGTAGGTTTTGTCACCAAACGTAATCGTTCCCATGGCTTCTCCTTTGGTTTTGAAAGGTTGATTTATATTAAGCCTGAGACTGAAAAATTCGTTTTGACAATCGACTTATCCTGATGTTTAAAAAACAATCCCCGAATTTCGACCCAATTGATATTTAGGAGAGTCATGTCTCCATAAATAATTTACAGGACAGATGGGTTTAAGTCAACAGAAACCTGGAGTAGCGGGAATATATTAATAAAATGGGCGGGGGTAAACCCCGCCCATGCATAAAAAATCATATTACGTGATTTACTTCTTCAAATGGGCGTCGAAGAATTCGACCATTTTGCGGTAGAATTCGAGGCGGTTGGGCATTTTGCCGATGCCATGGCCCTCATCCGGGAAAATCAGCGAATCCACAATGCCGCCATTGTCTTTGATCGCCTGGATAATCTGACGCGCTTCGCCCACCGGGACGCGCGGGTCATTTTCGCCATGCACGACCAGCAGAGGTGTCTTGATCTTCGATGCCTTATAGATGGGGGAGATTGATTTCAAAAATTCCTCATCCTCCAGCGGGCCATATTCGGCTTCGCGCAGGCTGCGGCGGTAATCGCGCGTATTTTGCAGGAAGGTCACGAAATTGGCAATACCCATCTGATCGAGCGCGGCAGCGAACAGATCGGGATATTCGGTAATACAGGCCAAAACGGCATAGCCGCCATAGCTGGCCCCCTTGATGCCGATCATTCCCTTTTTCGTGTATCCCTTTTCGATCAGGTAATCGACGCCGGCTTTGAGGTCTTTTATGGAATTAAGGCGGTTCTTGTAGTTATCCAGATTGAGAAATTCCAGCCCATAGCCTGAGGAACCACGGATATTAGGCGTAAAGAGGCCGTATCCGTTTTGCATCAGGTAAGTGAAATGCCTTGAAAAGGTCGGCTGGTTCTGGCTTTCGGGGCCGCCGTGGGCCTCAACAATAAAGGGGACCGGCCGGCCGTCATAGTCGGGCGGGAGATACAGAAAGGCCGGGATTTCGAGACCATCGAAAGATTTGTATTTGACCAAAATCGGTTCGGAAAAAATGCTGTTGTCGATTCCGGCCATGGTTGAAAAAGTAAGGCGGCGCAATTCGGGAGCCTTCCAATCCCATAGCCAGCAGTCCGGTTGGCGGGTCGGGCTGTTGAACTGAAAAACCACCCGTCCGCCATTATCCAGCGACGGATCTTTAATGATGCCGTTCAGCGGCGGCACCGGGAGTGAAATTCCCTTTTCCATATTCCAGATTTTAATATTCGAATAGCCTTCTTCATTAACGACCCACGCGGCATAACGGCGATTAGGGGAGAATTTCAATTCCTCCACTGTCCATTTCGAATCCGGCTCCAGAAATTCAATTTTGCCCGTCTCCGCATCAAGCGCTGCGACTTTGTTGATGCCGTCCTTGTTCTTGTTGGTTATAGTATAGATGGTCTTGTTATCGGGCATAATGGCGGCGTAATCATAACCGTATTCCTCGCCTTCAGGGCTTACCTGGCGATATTGTCCGGTCTCCAGATCAAGCAGAAAAAGATCGATGGCCACATTTGTCCGGGCGTTATAGAAAACGATATACCGGTCATCCAGGGAGATATCCAAAATTCCGTTGGCACCTTCCTTTTCGAGAATCCGGGTGCGTTCGTTGGTTTCCAGGTTATGAAAATAAAGCATGAAATCGCGCGGGTTATCAAGATTGGCGCGATAGTAAATACCGGTATTATCACCGTTCCAATTTACCGACCCGAACTGGACTTTTGACTCGAATGTGATCTGGGCCACTTCGCCGGTTTGATTATCAACAAGGAAAAGCTGGTAGTCTTCATTGCCCCCGACCGAGGAACTGACAATGGCATGAGAACCGTCGGGGGAGATTGCAAAGGCATTAATACCATCATCAAACACGGTCAACTGATAAGGCCAGCCTTCCTCGTTCAATTTATAAAGCTGATTTACGGAACTCATCGTAGACAGGAAAAATACTTCACCATTTGATGAGATAGTCGGGCCGGATGTATACCCGATCTTCATAAAAGTCCCGATATCGGGCTTTTGTTTCGTGATATTGTATTGAACCTGCCCGGCCGACAAACCGGCTGCCGTTAAAAACGTTAAAAATACAATTATTGTAATCAATGTGAGGGATTGGCTGATCAAATTATGCTTGGACATTTTTCCTCCAAAAAAATCGGTGTCAATTATTCCCAATATATAAAAAAATCAGGATAATGACACCGTAAAAAACCGGCAGCGTTATTTGGAGGTTAAAGCATGCCGTTTTTTAATTTTAATATAAAGTGAATTTGAAATTTCCCTCGCCTTCTTCCACCGGTTCGGCAACAACGACAGATTCCTCTTCGCTGTGGACCCTCCGATAGAAATCGCAATGGATGCATGATTGCCGGTTGTGGCGGCAAATGAACGGATTGTCGCTCGACGGCCTGTTCATTACCATCCAGCAGACGCGACCGGCCCCGCGGCCGCCGTTAGCGCCGTCATATTTCATCATTTGCGGCACCGGACATGCACCATGAATCTCAGAGAAAATGCCCCCCGGCTCCATGCCGCAATTTCGATATTCCCAGCAATTCAATTTATGGCTCATTTCCTCTTACCTGTCCTCTTCGTTTATTAACCTCATGACCGGTTCAAAACGGCTGGACGACTTGAATGCCGCCAGTTCGGCCGAATTGGCCACCAGTTTGAATTCGGAGTACATCTTTTTCATATTATTGAAATCATCCCGCGCCAGATAATTCAGCATCATATATTGATATAAGTATGGATCGGAGCTGTTGACCTCATGGGCCTTGTTGAAATATTTCTCGGCTTTCTTATTTTCTCCAAGTTTGAACTGGCAGACCCCGGCCCCGAAGAGAGCGGGATAAAACTTCTTATCGATATCAAGAGCGGTTTCATAATCTTTAAGGCCGGGACGGAAATCTCCCTGATCAAGGCTGACTCCGGCCCTTCCGACTATAGCATTTATATTTTTCGGTGAATAACCGAGCGCCGTGGAAAAAGCATCGGCGGCTTGTGTCAGTTTATTATTGATGCGTAAGATCTCGCCGGCCCGAATATAATCATCGGCTGCCTTTGCACCTTCGCCTTTGACTGCATAGATCTTGCCCCGCTCAATATAAGCATCAGCCATTCCCGGTGAAATTGCAATGGCTTTGTCAAAATCCTCAATGGCCAGATCAAGTTTTTTATCGGCCGCGGCATCCCGTCCCAGATTGAGATAATCGGTGGCGGAAAGCTCGGGTGCCGCATCACTGCTGATCCGGCTGAGCTGTGCCTTAACGGTAGCGGTCTTATCCGCCTTGACATTGACCAACTCGGTATACTTGGTATACCCGGACTTTTCGACTGTAACAGTATGTTTGCCGGAGGATATTTTTGAATAGGTATTGTTGCCGGCGCCCAGAACTTTCCCATCGACCATAAAGCGAGCTCCGTCGACGTTGGCCTCAAGCTTCAGTTTGCCATATCCGCTATTATCCTGGGATGTGGATGCTGTGGCGGCGTTATTGGAGGAGGATGCGGTTTTGTCCGTTCTGCTCTTGTCCGAACCGGTCAGCGCCTGCTCAACGTTTTTTTTTTCGGCCAGGGCCATTGGCTCAAGGTCTTTAAAGGTCATCAGAGTGGTCTGCCCGGCTGTAATGGTGGAATTTCCCCGCCCGATATATTTATCCCCCAGTTCATAAACAATTTCATAAGTCCCTGTCGGAATCATATCGAAGCGGAAGAATCCCTGGGCATTTGTTCTCGTCGTTTTATTCAGGGGAAGGATGGTCACTCTGGCACCCTCAAGATAGGGCTGGCTGTATTCATTCAAAATCAGGCCCACCATAGAGCCATCTCCTGACAGGGGGGAATTCATAAACTGCAGGGCGACGATAATCAAAACAACAGCGACCAATCCGGCAAAAATACCGATTGCGGCCTTTCTGCCGAGGGTTTTGGTACGAAGCAGATAATGTTTGTTGTTTATGACTAATTCATCGCCGTCATGCAGGAATGGATTTCCGACAACCTGAATAATATTTTTGCGGAAATAGGCAACTCCGCGAATTTTCTGGCCGGACTTTGGAATATTGACCGATTTGGCCGGATCCGCGGCGGGTCTGACAGTCCCGGCCGCCATCGTGGATTCGGTGTCGGTCTGATAATCATGTTCCTCGGAAAATGACGGGATTGGGGGATAGTCAGCCTCGTTGCTTTGGGCAGAGGCTTCAATGCTTTTGGCGGCTATTTGTCTCAGTTCCCGGCTGTCGACCGGCACATCGGTATTCCAGTCAACGGGGGGTATTTCCGGCTTGCCCTCTTCGGTTTTGGGAGCGGCCGGTTCATTATTCTCGAATTTTTCGCCGGCGAGTTCGCCAAAATCAAATTCATTCTTGGGTGGCGGTGGCGGCTCCGGCGGCGGTGGAATGGGGTCAAAGGTGCCGTCATTTAAAAGATCAGCTGTCGTTGCTATTTCCAATTCCTGATTTTCGACATCATCGATTCGTTCTGTTCGCTCGCCCTCTTCTTTCTTCTCATCCTTTTGGGAGAGATCAAGGAAATTGGGGGAAGAGGGGCCTTTGGTTTCGGTGACGACAAAATCCAGGTCATCATCTTTATCTTCTGCAGCGGCTTTATCTTCTATAGCGACATGTCCATTAGTCTGTAATTTCTGCTCGCGTAAATAGGTGCCGCATTTCTTGCAGAATTGCGCTCCATCGAAAGCGTTTTCTGCCTGACAATTTGGACAGATCTTCAACTTGGACTCCCTAAAAAAAATAAATTATTTAATCTAATTATCGTCCCGGAACGTCAATTCTTTAGATTATGATCGGGCTAAGATTTTGGAGGATAATAAAGATCGAGCTTTTTTTATAAATAGGGCTTGACAGTCTCAATTCTTTGAGGTATAATCGCTTATTAAATTTTAAATATCTCTTGTGAGGAGGAATAAATCCTATGCTCGGGCGTCAGATTCGCTTGTTCTTAACTTCGTTAATGATCCTGGTATCTGTTATTTTTATTGGATGCGATCAGCCGGAAGATGTAGTCGCTCCTGTTTCAGCAACCAAAATTTATTTATCGCCGGTTCAGCTCCCGAATGCACCTTCAGGTTTCATATATGAATTATGGATCAAAGATACCGTTGGCAACGCCTATTCCATAGGCAAGTTCCAGTGGAACAGCTACTTACACCACTTTTACGATGTCGATTCGAATAAAATAGACTCGGTTTGGAATGTTAATTATGACGTTCTGAACAGGTTTTACAGATATCTTGAAATCTCGGTGGAGCCATTCCCGGATTATGAGCCGGCGGTTCAGGGAGCCATTATGTTGATGGACACCATCGGTGATCCTGATATTAACCCGATCAAGATGGTTTTCCCATTGGACTTCGGAATCAGTACCGTCGGATTCGCAGTGGAAAGCCCTACCGATAAGAATTCCCTGTCGTACGATGCCAGCGGCGTCTGGTTTGCTCTTTATAATTATGATTCGCTGGTCATAGCCGATACCACCAGAGTAACCATGTCGGCCAGCACCAGGGAACCACGCCGGCTCGAATTCGATACGACCTACTGGATATGCAATGAGGAGGACGGCGGCGTTTGTATCGATTCCAGTGATATCACCGCTCAGGTTTTGATTGACCCGGATTATATGATTGATGACAGATGGTCAATCCGTGATACCACCAATCTGGCCGAATTGGCCGCCACTCTGGATACGCTTGCGATCATTTGCATCGATACCGTTATCGACTCATTCTACGTTCCCGATTCATTCGCTATGGATACCTTCATTCACACCCGGCAGGAGTTCAAATTTTATGCCATGCCGGTGAATGTCACCAACAAGCCGGATACGATCCAGATACTTGATTCCTGCTCGGGCGCAACGAGGAATTTTATAATCGAACCGTTTACCGATTATATTCATGCGCTGAATTATGTATTTTCCAATCGAATTTACATGATTGACAGATTCCTGCCCAATTATGAGGAGACGCCCGATCTGACGGATACCAAATGGCATTACAAGGGGTGGATTATTTCACCCTATCTGCCGACTGACTGCGATGAACTGGGCCGTATGACCAAACCGCAGTGGCTGGATTTCATCATAAGCCAGATGTTCGAAGATCCGGATGATTGGGCCATAATAAGCACCGGATCATTCAAGTCATTTGCGAGGAGAGATGACGGTAACCCGTATTCAATGAATCGGCGCGTGCCCAATTTCCCGGGTGAAGATTTTCTGACGAACTTACCTTGCGGCAGAGCCACGCCGTATATGTTCGCCGACAGCACGAATCCGCTGTATCCCACGGGAGATATCTTTGTCACGCTTGAACCGGATGATTACGATGCCAACACCAACTTCCCGTTGTTCCTGTTCACGACCCGTACAAGAATTCCGTCGTATGAAGCTGTCAGCGATACCAGTACCAATCATGTCCAGTCGACAAGCATGCTTAACGTCGGCGGCCGGGTTACAGGCAATCCATTCGGATTCCCCGGAATCGATGTCAAGATCGAGAGAAAATAGATTTTGTAACAAAAAACCGGCATATTTATAAGATATGCCGGTTTTTTTTGTCCCTTTTTGATCCCGAATTATTTTATTACTTTGAATATTTTTGTAACTTTCCGGTAAAT
>JBFMFJ010000088.1:0-10787 GCA_040752235.1 Candidatus Zixiibacteriota bacterium
GAATCTGTCGTAGAAGAGGTAATCTTCTCTGGAATAAAACTCTGAGGCTGCGGCTTTTTGAGAGATATAATAGAAGCGGAATTTCTTAATTCTGAATGTAAACTTGATATTCAATACCGCATCCTGACCGTATTCCAATCCGTTGTAACCGGTATATATATCGCTATAGACCGCCTCGCCGTAGGCATAAAGATGAACATCTATTTTGCGGATATGATAGTACAACTCAAGATTGGTGAAGACCTGGAAATCGGGGGAGTAAGGCGGATCATCATCGCCGTCGATTTCGATATAATGATAACTGGCTCCGCCAGAGAAATCCACCAGACTGCCCAGGGCGATTTTCTTCTGTAAAGTGGCGGTCCCAAAATTGATATCCCTGTTGACGGGTGAGTACTCTCCCAGCGAATAGATGAGACTCTCGGACCTTTTCCAATCGATACCATCTTTGATATGTCCGCCGGTGACAGACAGTCTGACATCATTGTCCGCCTTTCCCAGGGCATAAGTACAATTCCCGATCATCTGCTTTTCTGGTACCAGGCCCGGATTGCCATGCTCCAGGTAGTCGGAACCGAGATCGATGACCAGTCTTCCGGTGCGTTGCGTCAGCTTGAGTTCATATTGTCTCGGAAATCTGGTGGCATAACCGGCTGAGATGGAAAAATAAGATTTCTCTTTATTTCGGGTTAAGGTCAGCATGGCGGACGGCGCCGGATCAAAATCGCCCGCCTTTTCACCTTTTACATAAAGCAAGCCTGAGATATCACCATCGCCAAAGAAATAGGCGGCATCTGCTTCTCCGCGCCCGCGTTTATTTGAGTATGACCCGTCCTCATATTTTTCCTCGGCAATAACGGCATTTAGCTGCAGGCCGCCGGCACCCAATCTTCGTTCATGAGACAAATGAATGGAATTATCGAAAATATCAAGATTTCTGTAATATGTTTCTGAAAGACGATCAATCTTCGACTCCGAGCGCTGATGACGAAATTCGAAGGAGCTTGTTTTATCTTCCCCATGTCCGATCCGCAGTCCTGCAGTGAGATCCCGGTCGCGACGGAAGCGGTTGAAATAAATATCGGCAATGGCCGGTCGGTGACGGTAACTGCCCTGACGTTTGTACAATCGCCCGCTCAAATTGAGACTTATATTCGACCTCAAGGGTGTGATAATTTCTCCCCATTGATGATAGGCGTTATCATCGCTGTTATAATAGGAACCATCAGATTTTCTATATCCCGCCGCCAGTCGAATGGATCGTCCGTTATCAAGGCGTTGCGCAAACATTCCCCTCGTGTAGGCATAGCCGTTCCATCCCTTGTCGGCGGCCATCTTCGATTCCGGCCTGGTTCCTTCCGGTTCCTGAGGAACGAGAATCAGTGAAGAACTGCCGTTCTGCCCGCCGAACGCCACCCCCAGCGGCCCCTCAATATTGTAAATCGACTGCACCGGGGCCATCGGGACATCATCAAAATCGATCATATTATCCGGTTCGGGAAGATGCTCCATCGGCTGGATGGCGCGTCCATTCAGAATCACATTCAGTCGGTTGCCGGGAAGATTAAAAGGGGAGACCGTCTTGCGCAAGGGAATATCCTGATATTCCACCGTAAAATTGGAGGGGTTGAAGCGCAGGAAATCCCCGGCATCATGCTGGAATGAACGGGCGGCATCATCCTTGAGATTAAACCGCTCAGCCAAAAAATGATCTCTTATTGAATCACTCACGCAATAGAAATTCTTTAATCTCAGTGTATCCTTCTTGCCGGTTGTCGGGAGCTTGAAATCGCTGCCGGGCGGACGCAATGTGTCTTCACCCGTAAAAACAGAATCATTCCCGGCCGGATAGGGGACATCCTGCGCCAGTGATGCTGAGGATGCAAGCAGCAATCCGAACAAGCAAATGGTTGATCTGAGAAAATTACCTGTCATTCTTATGGACTCTTTTCCTTTTTCATCAAAAAAAACAGCGCCGGCCCGAATATCGGGAATATTATAATATTGGAAACTATAGTAATCAATGAAAATAGCAGCCCACCTATCAGCCTCGGCCAGAAAGGCTGGAAGATGTAAGCATCGACAACACCGACAATAATGCAATAAACCAGGCCGCTAATAAATCCGGAGAGCCCCAAAATAATTGCCATTTTTATGCGAGTTGTCGATAGGCTTACCGCCTTTGCGGCAAATGCTCCGATTAGAGCTGTGAAGGATATCCCCAGGAGCTGGGATATCATAACAGGAAACGGCGCCGGGCCGGATGGATTAAAATTCGACCAGAGGAAAAATCCGATCACTCCTACACCGCACCCGGTCCATAAACCCCAGATAAATCCGGCGGTAAAGACTATAAAGAATGAAGGATTGACATTCGGTATAAGAACCGAAAAATATGAAAAAACAAAAACCAGAGCCGCGAATATGGCGACTCTGGCAATTGTACGTATTCTTGAATCCATTTATCTGATTACTGCGATCTTGAATTTCTCGTTGCCTTCAATGGCACCGTCTCTGCTAATCAACTGGCAGTATGCCAGGTAAACGCCGGGTGCGACTTTTTTGCCGCTCTCGTTATCAAGTTTCCAGCCGACAACAATCTCATCATTATTGAAAAGAAGGCTATAATCATTTGAAATAACATTGACCTTATCGCCGGAAACACTGAAAATTGTGACCTTAATCATTGTGTAGACTCCGGCCGGGGATGATGTAGCGATTTTGGCCTTGAAACTTACGGAATCATCAGCCGACTTGACTTCGATCGGATTGGGGTAGGGACTGCTGAAGACATATCCGTCCGATACTGAATCGAGAGGAGAATTTGTAAAGATGGGAGCATAACTGAATCCGGTCAGGAATTTCGAAATGACGGTATCAGTCGGTGTAACGACAGCAATTACATTGCGATAAAGGGATGGATCGAAACTAAAAGCTAAAGAAGGCCCGGCAAATAAGGGATCCGTGTCCCACTTACTCTCCAGAATGATGGCATCCTGTGATGTGTTCGGCGGATATCCCACCAGTGTAACACCCCATCGCATTCCGGCTCCGCCGACAAGAATAAAATTGAAGACAGAGTCAGTCAGTAGAGACAAATTTTGAAGGTTCAGGATATGCGCGCCGGTGTTTTGCGGCAGATTGCTTTTGTAAAATGTCAATGGCGTCCCGTCACCGAGTATTATGGGGTTCCCGTCATTGGTGGTATCCGGCCATGGCCAGAGCAGGCGATAACCCTCGTATTCCGCAAAATTCAGATAAGCGCTGTCAGGCGGCACCGGATAGTTCACCCCTTCCGAAAATCCGTATCCAGCGGGAGCGCGTGAAGCCCGGGAATCTGTGAATAAATTCCAGATCTCGAATTCATTGAAGGCCTTCTGCAGATCATATTCACCATCCGTGCTGTCGCGCAGGACAATATCGAGCGCCTGCAAAAACTGGCTTCCAATCCTCTCGGCGCATTTCTCCCACGCGGCTCTGACCAGTGAAGCTCCAAATCTCTCAGACAAATAGAGGGGCCAGACAACGCATCCATACTGGTGAACGGTGTTTACCGGATAAAGCGCATACTGCAGGCCGTACCAGGGAGCGATATAATAATATGGGAGATAGTAGTAGTAGTCATTGATATTGTCATAGGCCATCTCCTCCATCCATGTCGCCGTCATTTCCCACCAGGGGACATAATCATAGCTGGCATGAGTTTCGAACTCGGTGGCGTCCAATCCGTAATGGATAGCATGGAAAAATTCATGAGCGATCGTCACGCGGGCCGCATCAAGACGCCGTTCCATATCCGAACTCAGGTTGTATGGCCAGAAATTATAATCATTGTCGATGGTTATAAAGGATGTATATGACTGGGCCGATACCTGTGACTCATAATCGGTCATACCATAAAGCTGGGAGGACAATCCTTTTATATAAACATCCATAAGAGAATCACCGCCATTGACACCATCGGACGGCGGCGCCTTGTATCCCATCTGGTCTACTTCCAGTTCCCAGACCGAATCGGCGATATCGGCTATTTTATTAACATAATCAGGAACGCCGTCGCTGTTCAAGTCGGTGGTGGGATTCATCACAGCATCGGTTCCAAGTGTGGCGTAGTGGATTCGGCAATATCCCTCGGGATTGGCATAGGAATAGGGGAGTATAGGGCGGTCGCCGAGAGTGGCGGCAACAGTAGAATACTTGCCGGTAAAATTATCGCGGTTATGTTTGACATTGAGAGCCAGCTCCGTGCCGCATCGGATCGGGACTTCACCTTTCAGGAAATCCGGCATCGGTCCTTCACCGATCATATACAAGTAGCTCTCAATTAATTCCTGTTGCTGTTGCTCGCTCAGGGCCTCGGAGTATACCGATTGGCCCATGCCCAAGAGAAGCGCCATTATTAACCAATAAACCAGCTTTTTCAAAGTAAACCTCAATCTTTATTTTGGACTTTTGTTTTCATTGCTGTCAGTAAATCGTAAGGAACCGGCTGTGAACCAATCGCGCCGTATTTGCCTTCACGGCCATGATAATCGGAACCTCCGCTTCCCAGAATTGCCAGTTTTTCCACCAGCTTACTATAGGTTTTGATATGTGTACCATAATGAAATGGATGATATATTTCGATTCCATCCAAACCATAATCGACAAATTCCCTTATGTATTTCGAGGCACCGGCGATACGCGGATGCGCCAGAAAGGCCAGGCCGCCGGCGGAATGAATCAGCGCAATAGCATCCCTGGGCGTCAAATTAGCCTTGGGAACATAAGCCGGCCCATCCAGGCCGATATATTTTATAAATGCCTCGTCAATATTGCTGACGGCGCCCACCTGCATCATGGCGCTGGCTACATGCGGCCTCCCGATCGCCGATTTCCCGGCAATGTCGATTACCATATCCAGAGGTATGTCAATCCCCAGTTTCTTTAAACCTTGTAACATCAAAGCTCCCCGTTGGTTCCGGATTTCTCTGAAGCGCTTTAGTTCCGAGGCCAGAAAAGCCGATTCGGGATCAAAAAAATATCCGAGAATATGAAGATCCTCACCACCCTTGCCCGCCGATAACTCCACGCCCGTGATCAACTCCGGATCGCCGTCACCCAGCATGCTTTTTACTTCAAAATAGGCTCCGGCATTATCATGATCAGTGATGGCAAAAGCCGCCAGTTTTTTCTCACGCACTTCATCCAGGATCTCGGCGGGTGTTTTGGTCCCGTCCGAATATGTCGAATGAATATGCAGGTCTATTCGCGGCATCATCTAGATCTTGCTTTCGACGATCTTTCTTACATCCTCGGCCAGCGTATCGCTTGCCTTTTTCAATACTCCTATCTTGTCGGTCATTTCTTTGACAAATGCCTGGTCGCTGAATCCACCAATATTTATTTTCACATTATAGATGGCTCCCTCGATAGCAGCCCTGGCCATCAGGGCCGCCACGCCGGCATCGGAAACCGAATTCACATTGCCCTTTTCAGCTACCACTTTGGACAGTTCAAGAACCTTGAGAGCCAGTCCGGCTGTTTCAAGAGGCGTTCTGGCGGCGATTTTTGTGGCCGCGAAAATGGCCGCATCGCGCCGGGCAATTTCCTCTTCATTATCCTTGGGCATCTTCCGCGCCGCCATAACCTGGTCAAAAGCTTCACCATCCTTGACAATCATCTCTTTCAATTGCTCGCGCAAAGCTTCCGATTTATCCAGGACTTCCTTGAGTTCTCCTTCGACCTCGGCATATTTTTTCTTGCCGATTGTCAGGCGGCAGACCATCGAGCTCAGGGCGGCGCCGAGAGTTCCGGCTGCGGCCGCGACCGATCCACCTCCCGGGGTCGGTGTTTTGGCGGCAACTTCATTGTAGAAATCCGAGGTGCTGGCCTGAGATGTCCCGCCCATCTGGCGCAACTTTTCCTCGAGGACCTGCGCCGCAGAAAAATTCTCGAGCTGAAGGTAAAAATCGGCCACATCCAGCATCGCCCGCTGAGGCACAAGACCGACTATCTCCGATGATGTCGCTCGCACGCCGTAGCGGGCGGCCTCGGATTTTATTGTTTCGAAAACCCTGAATATGGGGGTCTTGGTGTAGTTGACAAGATTCATGGACACCTGGACCTGGTCGCGCTCCTTGATGGAAAAACCCATGGCTTTGACAAAACGATAGCCGCCGCGGGCGAATCGAACGGCATTGGCGATTTTCCTGGCTATCGAAACCCGATTGGTATCCAGGTAGACATTGAATGCGACGAGCGGAAAGCGTACGCCGATCGCGGTCGCGCCCGCCTTGAGATTCATCTTCGCCGGCCCGTAGTCGGGCTTACGATTCGAATCGGTTTCGATTGAGTCGCGAATGCCTTCATACTCGCCTTTTCTGACGTCCGCCAGATTTACTCTCTCCGGTTTTGTTGCCGCCGATTCGTACAAGTATACTGGTATAGCCAGCTCCTCGCCTACCCTCCGGCCGAGTTGATTCGCCAGCTCGATGGCCTCGGCCTCGGTAAAATCGGAGATCGGAATAAATGGACAGACATCGGTGGCTCCCATTCGGGGATGTTCACCCTTGTGGGTGGTCATGTCAAGCACCTCGGAGGCCTTTTTAATACCGCGGAAACAGGCTTCTACGGCAAACTCGGGCTGGCAGACAAAAGTCACCACCGCCCGATTATGGTCGCCATCCATCTCCCGATCAAGCAGAACCACCGTTTCAACAGATGTAATTTCATTTATGATTTGATCCAGGACTTCTTTTCTTCTTCCTTCGGAGAAATTGGGAACACATTCAACTAATCTTATCATTTCAGTACTCCATAATCTTGTTATTTTCGATTCATATATGATTTAAGTCCCCAGGACAACAGGGGAATCATAATTTCATGGTGACCTATAAAATTGAAACCGCGTCCCCCGGCAGCCGTTGGACGATTGACGACATTCATCATCGGGCGATAGTGTGCTATCATGTCGAAGTTGGCGGTGGTTATATTTCGCCGACCTTTTTTAAGATTGCGTGAAACGGTCAGGGCTTTGAGGAAAACCTCCGGGAGTATGACCGCCGAGCCGATATTCATCGCCACACCGCCATTATCGGCATTTCCCAGAATGGATGCCAGGATTTTGAAATCGCGGTAGGATGCCTCCGCCGCGGGGCCCGCCTTGAAACCGTCCTGCTGGTGAACAATGTCGGTGCCTACCACCAGATGAACCGTGGCCGGAAGATCTAACCGGTCGGCTGCAGCGAAAATGGAATATTCGGCATATTTGGCCCTGTTCGCATTTATATATTTTCCGGCAGCTTCACCCAATCCCAGCAATTCTTTTTCGGCCAGATCGACAACTTCGTTAAAGTATTTGCCGGTCTCTTCGGCCATGCCGAATGAACCGTCCGTCAGGCCGGCCTGGACATCTTCGGAAGTCCGCCCGGCAAAGGCTGTCTCAAGGTCATGAATTAAACCAGCCGAATTCATGGATATGCCGGTAATGATCCGTCGTTCCATCAGGTCGATTATGACAGGGGAGAGCCCGACTTTTATTACATGCGCCCCCATAAGGACATGAACAGGCTTATCATGCCGGCGGGCTTTGATGACTCGATTAATAAACTCGAGCAAATCCGCGGCCTTAAGATTACGGGGGAGACTCTCAAGAAACTTCTCTGCGCCGAATTCATCCATGGGATGACCAAAAGATGAAATATGCGCTTTGCTGCGGCGCCCTTTGAGTGAAATTGTCTTGATTTTTTTTAAATCAGCCTGTTTGAATTTGTTCATTTGTAAATTAGAATTCCAAGATTTCGCCAAGATTATAGTCAGTCAACTCCGCCGAAATGGAGCCGACCAGGACTCTGGATTTCATCAAAACCGGCATCTTCAGCCGATCATCAGTAAGCCATACCTTTAGTTGCCCTTCATGTTTAAATATACCGGAAGTCACCAGAAGCGGTTCGACCACGATGCAATCAAAGGTTCCCGCCTTCACTTTCACCGTTTCCTTCTGGACCACCTTCACCTCCATGGAGTACATCTTGCCATCGGTAAAATTGTCGATAAAAACCGACCCGCCGATTTTCAGGTCAAGAGTCCGCACATAATAAAGCACCGAAAGAGCATCCTGGATATATGGGGAAATTTCCAGAGTATCGCCTTTATAGGCGACGGTATGATTTTCCTGGTCGAAAGCATAAGAGCGATCGCTCCGGTAATTCCCTTCACGAAGATTTTTCTCGAAATACCAGCTAAAAATTCCCTCGGCATCGACAATTGTCTCCACCCGATCCTCAACCCGGTAAAACGATGAAAAAAACTTGTTGGAGTTCGCGGTGGAGATGATCTGGTAGCAAGGACGGCTGTTATATTCAATCAGATCCTTGACCTCAATGGTGGCATACCCGGCATTGATAAAACCATAACCGATATCGAAGTCGAGTCGCTCACCCACTCCAAAGGCGATATTTTCGACAGTGCGAAAAGGGCCGCCATTCGTATCCGGAGCTGTCGTTCCCGTCTGGGCCGACACTTTGCCCGGAACGACCCTGGTAAAATACAGTATCCCGGCTACAAGAACCAGAGTAAATATTATTATTGCAACTTTTCTAATCATCGTCTCAGGGAATTTCCCCTTTCATCCTGGCTGCTTCTATTATATGCGGCAGTATGCGGCCCAGTTCCTCGCCAATTTCCAGGAATGTCTGGTTGTACATATCAAGCGAACCGCCGATCGGATCGGCGATTTCCTCGCCCGAACAACCGGGATCCGGATAGTTTTTCAGCAGGTAGGTCTTATTCCCGGCTTCATAATCTATCGATAAAACATCATGACAATGACTGGATGTCATGCATAGTATCAGATCGGCGTTGTGGATCATCTGAAGAGTAAGAGGGTGTGAACGATGGTCCGAAATGTCCGCATCCCACAGGCGCGAGGCCTCGATGGCATATGATGTCGCCGGAAAACCGCTGGCAGCGGCAGTTCCGCTTGAATATATCTCAATATTCCCCAGACCTTGATTTTCGATCAGCTTCTTCAGGCCGCCCTCAGCCATGGGAGAACGGCAGGTATTACCGGTGCAGACAAACATTACTCTAAACATGCCGAATTGTCACAATCTAACAATTTTTTTCTTTATCTCTTCCCGGGTAAAGGCGCCGGAGCGCAAGATTTTATATGTATCGGAGGAGCAGTCGACCACCGTCGACGGCAGGGCGTTAAGCTGACCGCCGTCAAGATACAAATCGACGTTTTCACGGAAAACGGCCGCAATCTCCTCGATAGTCTCCAGGTTGTGGCCGCCGGATATATTGGCGCTGGTGGCCGTAATATTGAATTTGATCTTACTTAACAGCTTCGCAATCACCAGCGATGATGAATACCGAATTCCTATTTTTCCTTCAATCACAATCGGTTCCGGATATCCCGACTTGTCCTTTAGAACCAATGTCAATGGTCCCGGAAGAAATTGCTGAGCCAGTGTCCGGGAAAGCTTGTTCTCACAACCAAACTCGAAAATCTCATCGTGATCACGGACAAACACGGCACTCGGCTGCCTTTCCTGCCTTCCTTTCAAACCGTACAATTTTTTCAGTACCTCGGGATTGTCTATTCTGCCCAGTAATCCATAGCGCGTCTCGGTCGGCGCCACAATAATGCCGCCGCTGTCCAAAATCCTTGCAGCCTGATCAATGGTTTTATTATCCGGTCGGGATTTACTTATTTTCAGGATATTAAGATCACTCATTTTTGGACTCCGTATCTTCAGGATATACCTCCAGAGAATCCGTCAAAGGAGGAATATCTTCATCATATGTCTCCTCGACATTCTGCACGTTTATGGTAACCTTGACAACCCAGGCATTGCTGTATCCCGCTTCAATAGCGGCGGGAAGATAGGATTCGGCATCCTCGCGATAGGCAAAATCGCCGATCCTGACTTTATAATAAGGCACCTCATAATCCAGCCGAACCTCGCGGTCAAATACCTCTCGGGCGATACCCGCTTCCCGGGCTGCCGGGCCATATGTGTTGGATGTGAACAACTGTATTCGATATACTTCAAGCAAACCGGCCAGAGAATCTCCCGGCGCCGCCTTCCCGGATGAATCCTTGCTTATGGCTCCCGTCGATGAATCGTCGACTGATGCCATGATCGGATATTTCTCGGGAACGACATCATAATCGGACGGCAGACTCATCGGATCCTGGGGTATTGCCAATCCCTCACCGTCATCCTTCGGTCTGGTTTCATCAGGTCGATCGAAGGTCCCGCGACAGCCTGCTGCCGCCATCAATAGTACGATGATTAAAATTCCGAATCTTATGATATTCATATTATAAATACTTCTTATGCGCTTCTTCCTGTGACAATTCCTTGATAACCTGCTTGACCTCATTGACCTTGGTTTTATGTGCCACCAGCACTATATCATCGGTTTTGACGACAACAAGATCAGAAACGCCAAGGGTCACAATAATGCCGTCAGTTTCATTATATATTGTTGTTTCGTATGAATCGGCCACCTTGGCATTCCCGATTATAACGTTATTATTCATGTCTTTATTCTTGTATCTCTCAAGGGCATTCCAGCTCCCGACATCATCCCAGACCATATCGGCCTTGATTGCCAGAACATTTTCGGCGCTTTCAAGCACAGCAAAATCAATTGATATCGGATTTGATTTCTCATATAAGCTGCGTCTTGCGGTGCTTTCATCGCCGGTGCCTATTTTCATGGCATAATCGTCGAGCTGGCCTCCCATATCCGGCTGGCATTGGCTTATGGCTGACAACACGCTGTTAACCGAC
>JBFMFJ010000089.1:0-10749 GCA_040752235.1 Candidatus Zixiibacteriota bacterium
ATCGATGCCGTAAATGAACTGCGCCACCTTTGTAATCCGTCCGTAATTGTCATACTCATATGACTCCCAAGAGGCCGAATCCGGATCTCCGGACGGATACCTCCATGATTTGGTTAACTGACCGCGGGCAAATTCTCCGATGTCATATTCATATTTGGCTGTAATGGTCCGGAGACTGCCGCATGCATCAGACGGGAAATCAGGGTCGTTGGCATGATCCCAGTCGAAAAATTGCCCCCATACGATAAACGCAAAATATCCTTCCTCGATTATTCTTTTATAGGCATCGTATTTGTAATATCTGAATCTTGACGGCGACTGAGCCCTGTCGGAAGCATTCATCGAAAATCTTAAGTTTCCCATTTGATCATAGACATTCCTGGTGACGCCGTAATCGCCGCTTGAATCATAATAGATCCAGCTCTGATTATTGAATAATCTTACAATCCGATTTCCTTCCGGCTGAACGGTCAAAATCGGATTGCCGTTATAGTCGAGATTAAGCCACATGTAGATGCTGTCGCCGTTGGTAGCATAACCCCAATTGGTATAAGCATCCAACAGCAGGGAATCGTATCTTAAGGCAACAACCCGGCCGAGCTTGTCCTTGAAGGTTGTGATGGCATTCGCGTTTTCATTTATATTAATTTCCTCGAAAAGACTGCCTCGACGGTAATAGGCCGTGTCAAGACCGGGAAGCCTGTATGCCATGGCAGTATCATAGGTGTTCTTATATTGATTAATGGAATAGTGAAAATTCCTGTATATCCCGGGACGTCTCTCCTGCCAGACGCGGTTTAAGGCATCATCATAATATATTGTATGATAATATGGGTAAAGAGCCTGGTTCTCTCCTCGGCAGTTGGGGACGCCGGTTGAAGTGTCGGCATAATAGGAATATATGCTGTCATACGGACTTAAGCCATTACCCGGATTCCAGGAATAAATTCTGTCATCATTGATATAGGTGTTGATATAGTCGAAAATGGCGACATGATTGGAATCCGGGGCGTATTCGACTGTATAATGCGGATCGGGTTCGAATTCCACCGGCAAAAATGACACACTTTCACGTCCCTTGGCATCGTTCTTTTTGCCCGTCACGATTATCTTTTCGCCGTCATAAGACTGGGTTTGCTTGACTAATCCATAGTTATTAATATAGTCCGCTTGAATTGTCGGATTATTGTGAAATACAAGATTGTCTATCCACATGGTACTGTCCGTCGCAACGTCGCTTTGGATTCGAATTTTCAGGACCGAAAAATCATCCAGTGTACTATCCGATAATTGATATAAACAATCATTATTCCAGAACAGGTAAATAGTGCCGTCTACGATTCCGAGCATCAGCCTTTGTTTGAATTGAGTGACGTATACTTTCCAGGCGCTGGGAAAAGTCCCATACGGCAATGATGCCAGTGTTATAGAATCCTCATAGTCGGCGGATTCGTACTCGAACATCGTTATATCGCCGTAACAGGAGAAGGAAGCCGCATATCCGGAATCCGAACCATTATCGAAGCCAAATGTGACTGACATGGCTGTCCCGCTTGATCGAAATATATCAAAAGCCATGAATCCATTGGAGAAACTATCGACCGGAACAATGAATTCAGAGTAACATGCAGAGGTATCGTTATGACTGAACCAGAGGCGTTCCTGATACTTATCCCACAACAGACTGCCGGTTCCTGAGATGCCGTAGTTCTTTTTTGTTGGATTGTCAGAGAAATCATCGACCAATCCTAATCCTTTGTCCGTAAAAGTATAAACCGCGTTAGGTTTGGTTCTGTCGTAATATCCATCCGGAGCAATACCGCTGCCAATCCGTAATGATGAAATAAAGAAATTCTCACTGCCACCAAACGGGTGTCCCTTATAATCCGTTACCGCCATTACTCCGCCGAAATGGTCATAGTATTGCCTTTTGGGCACGTTATTATTATCCGATAACGATAATAATCTTAGGCCACCATCAAATGTTTGTGATTGCACCAGCGCTTCGGCCGGATAAATTCGGTAGTCATCGACGTAGGTGGTATTTCCCGAAGCCCCGTATTCAAAAACTGTATATGTATAAAGTGAATCATTTTGATCCGCAACATATACGGAGCAGACAAGCCGCTCCCATTCATTAGTAGATGCAGGGCATACGCTGTCAATAATACTGCCCTGAGAGCCTATGAACAACTTGAACTTATCCGGCTCAGGAGAGTGAACCCACAGATCGGCGATATAAAGTCCGGAGTCAACCTGTTCGAAAGCGCAGGACGGCCCGTAAGAAATGCTTGATGCAGCCCCGGGCACTTTTAATGACCGGCAGCCGGTGAAAGCAAAGGTATTGTCAAGCAAGTCATAGTATGCCGGTACATTCCAGGACGCCGGTTGATTAAGAATTTCTCCGGTAATATCATCCAGCTCAGTGTTCTCCAAAGTCAGTATGCCATACCCGGAATCACTCACATTGGAAAACTGTGCCTCCAGGCCATTGAAGTTGTATATATAGGCATCAGTCCGGCCATCGGGGTACAATACACGTGTCAGATTTCCGTATTTGTCGATGTCCAGTATTTCGGTTTTAACCATTTCACTGGGTGTAATCATACTGTCGACACTCTTATCGAGGTTGCAATCGATCCATTGCTCCGCCGCCGACAAATACCATATTTTATTCAATCCGCATAGATTCTGCGATGGAAAGTTTGATCGGTAATTATACCGTGTGAATTTTTCCAGTGTCTGCCATGATGTATCAGGCGCCGCCATATCCTCCGTGTACAGTTTAATATTCGAATAATAGCCAAGATAGTTATAATTATTGCAGATCGTATCAACCTCAATCCGCCATAGATCATCGCTGACATAATATGTGTCGCAATAATAAAGCTGTGTGCATATTGTCTGGCGGTAAGCATCTTCACTAAAATAGTTGCAATATATACAGGTTGTGTCAAAATCACAGTCCAACAGATATTCGTAGTTTTGTATTCGATCATGGTCATTTATATGAGCAACACTATTAACCATCCTGCCCATATTATCGTATTCATATTCCTCAGTAGTCGAAACGCCATCCTTGGTTGTTACCTTCAGGATAGGTTTAACATTATAGCATTCGAAGATGTGCCTGCCGGTTGTGAATGGGGTTGAACTTCCGTTTACACCGGGAGGCCAGGTAAAACGCTCACTAAAAAGATCTTCATCATTTCGGGTATATTGATACGCTCGTAAATTGATATTATATACGAATTGTTCGGAGTATTTTGGAGAATCAGTATTATCATATTTATAGATTGAGGTTAAATGCCCCCTTATTGGAGACTGGTCAATCCATGTGCTGTAATAAAGAGTGATATTGTCAAGGGTATCAAATGTATATGGCCCGATATCATAGGAAATCCGGATTAATTCACTGTACGACATGGTAATTTTATCATTCTCAGAAATGGAATAATTATATTCTGTATATCCTCCTGTGTTGAATGTGTGGCATACACGAGAATAAATTATCTGGTGATTGATATAGTCAGGCAAAAACATTTCTATCAATGTGGGATATGGCTGATCATGAAAGATATGGATTCCCTGGGCTCTTGTTTGAAACTTGTGATACTGGGCGGGAAAACTTGTCGCATATCCGTAATGAAGTGTGTCAATACCATACTGTAAATCGACTATATAATTCTTAGAATAGTCACAATACGTGTAATTTCCTATTAGAGGTTGTTTATTAAAAGTCAATCGCTTCACCCTTGGACCGCCGGCTTCCCATAGATCCATATCGGTATCCTTTGCCGTGACAGGCAGGGCAAAAATATTGGGCTCATATTCAATTTCCATATTTATTCCATAAGGCATGGTCAAAGTTTTTAAAGACCATGCCTCGGGATGATCGTAGAAATAACCAAAGTAATCACGGTTCCCCCAGTATTTTTTAAAAACATTGGTGTACATCCAGTCGGGATCCCGTGAATTATCAAGAGCTCCGTCCCAGATTATCGTCGATGTTGTGGGAACCGATCCCCTCATGAAATATTGTGAAACCTTATCGAATTCATAAGGAGGTAGTATGCAATTGTAAATATATGCATATAGATCGAGATGATTGTCATAATACTCAAATGTATATTTCTGTTCCAATCCATTTGTAAAGTCAGAATATGTACCGGTCGTGACTTTCCGTAAGGCCGGTTCACCATCAGGAGTCGACATACTCCATGACCCGTATGCCCCGTAAAGCCCCCGTCTTAAACCCATTAGTGAATCATCAGGCTCACCTGAATACCTGAATCTTACTTTGAAGATTTCATCGCATACACCAGGTTCGAAATAGTCGGGGGCCTGGTAAACGGTTATGGCTGATAGCATAGCATCCTTGGATCTATGGCTTTCGTCCGGGTGCGACCTAAGGTAGCGCAGTGTTCGATATCTGGTCAACTGGTCCAGTTCAAAACAAATTACATTGTTTGGAGTGATAATCTGCCGCAAATACGCCATCTCTGTTGTGTCCGTATGATCCGAGTAATAATTGGAATTTGCCTTACCCATAAGGAGAGTGTCTACGGATGAATAATCGTTATAGTTGGAACCATTGAAACCAGTATACTTAAATGCAACCCAATAACCTCCATTGTCAACCGAAGGATATGCGCAATCTAATGGATTCAGAGGGTCCCCTCCACCATCTTGATAATCATGGCTTAAAATAGCCGTCAACAGCCATTCCGAGTTTTCCAATAGCGGTTCATCCTCATTCCTGTTATAGTCCATCGGAACCGTAACTCCAACCACATGATAGGTATTTGCCGGCCTGGTTGTCATTCTTCTGAGCGGCCTTTTAAAGACATACCTGGTACCATCATCAGAGGTCAGCACAAAATAGTTTTGGCGATAATAATACCAAACTCCGCCATGAGCGTCTTCAAAGCTCATATTGACCGAAAGCGTGTAATTTGAATGTGTTTGCGGTACAAAATGGGGTTCTTTCATCGATCCAAGATTAATAAATTTAATACTTTTCCCAGGAATGCTTACTTGGTACATATCATTTAGATCATTTCTGTTTGTGTAATCGCCCTGCTGAAAGGAATGTGGATCGTCTCCATGAACCGTTATCCTTTTAACAGACCAACCGGCAAGATTCCATCCCAATCCGACCCATGAGGCGGCGTCATCCATTTTGATTCCCGACTGATAGTCGAGACCCAGGTCTATTGGAATCCTGCCGGGGACGGTATATAAGGGAATGTTTATATTTAGATTCCCGCTTGCGTCGACATTGTATAATTTATCGAACATTGTGGCGGGTTGATCTTGAAGAGGTACTTCACAGCGAGGTAAATCGAATTGAAATTGCTCAAGCGATTCTATACTTGTGGCAGGTACTGTTGATTGAAAAACGCTAATTATTAAGATACACCATCCGAAAAGAAGAAACAGCCTTTGGCTTTCCATTGTCAACCTCCTTAATAATTATGTATTTTTTATATTAATATTGGGAAGTCTTCACCTTTAATAATATAATCACACGACTGTATATTTCTTAGCAGTCAATAGATTGAGCGATTAATGTCGGCCGCAACTGATGTCAGTTGAAAAATCGGGAGAATGATTAAAGACAGGATAAATCCGTGCGGTTTTCTTCTCATATTTATAATCTATCGTTATTTATATTAGCCATACTATATGTGTCAATCATTTTTTTCAATTTTAACTCAATAAATGTGTTCTTTGCACTCGCCAATTTAGAATTGTGGTCTTTGGGTTCAATGTTCTGACAATATCTGTCACCTGGAATACCGAGTGAGTGTTCTAATAGCGTAATAGTGACCCGGTGGTGCCGTGCTCTCACCGCCGGGTTTTAGTGTGCCAAATATTTGTCTAAAGCACACAAAATCAGGGCAAAATTGATAAAATTGAGGCAACCATCATCGAATAGCTAATCTATTATAGCGTAATTAGATACATGCGTAATCTGCTGGTGGGCAAGAGGTTAGAAAGGGGCTTCGGAGCTCTCCCTGTCTCCCAGCTTATTTTTTGTACGTGCCCTTTTGGCTATGAAGCTGAAGGGCTTTTTGTATGTGGTATAAAGAGTTCTGCCGTTCAATTGAGAGTTCGAATATAACAAATCAGGTAATCTACTTTTTTCCTCTAAATTCGCTTTATTGTAAAGAGAGGGAAGAAGTTGCGAGAGTTCTAATATTTCCCTGGCAGCGGTCAATTGAAGCCGATAATCTCCTGAGTTTGCACTATGGTTTGAGTGTAATCTTTCAATCTCCATGTCCCATTTTTCATTCATTGACAGCCAGTGATCTTCATTTATTTCACCTTCAAGCTTATCAATAGAGCTTTGCTCTTTCCACTTCTGCAATTGCGTTAACCTGTTCGATATCCGCGCCAGTTCTCTTGAATCTGTCTCCGTGTTTCTTTTAAAAGACCTCTCCAAACTGACACATATTTCAGAAACGTATTTATCGCTTATCGAAATCGCGGCAAAAGGCACCTATTTTCTGTCAGCAATGGAAAGGTCGACTAATAAATTGCCTCCCAATAAATATTTTATTATAATGTATAATCAATTTCAATAGACACGTTCGTCGGCGATAAGGGTAATCGGTTTTGGATGAAAAAACACTGCATCAGGTTGCTGAGTGCATTAGGCAATTCTGCTCGAAGCAGTCTAATTTGTCAGCGGCAAAAAAACTGATTGAGATTTCTGCCGAAATTGTCAGGCAAAAGCTCCGCGCTCGAATAAGCGCCGCCGCCTATAAGGAAGATACGGATTTCAAACAGCAGTCGCTTTCAGTTATCGCCGGTATGTTCACGGAGGATGGTCGGAATCGGCTGGTCTCGTCACTGTCGGAATTTCTGGACTGCAAAGATGGCTTTTTATTTGTAAAGTTTCAGAGCATTGTTGTCAACAACGCCAGGCAGGAGCTTTTTCATCGCTGGGATGAAACCAACCCACTGAAAGCCAAAATCTGGCGGAATGTCAGTCGGGTATTTAATAATGATGAGCGTTTTACAGTTTTCCATAATGATCATCCCGAATATGTCTGTCTTTCCGGCTGCGATGAACTGAGTAGTGAACTGCCTTTATTAAATGCAGATGAAATCGCCGGTATCGCGGCGGATATTGGGCATAATCATATCAGTTTCTCCGATTTCCTGATGAACCTCCTGATTGAAATCCGGAAGCTGAATCATTGCTCTCATGTCATTAGAAAGGATGATCTTATTGCCGCACTTTATTTGCATAAATCGATGATGGCTGATGAAGAAATGAAAAAATGGTCCTCCGGTCATAGTCCGGATCCCGAATTGGAGCTTATTCGAAGCGAGATTATGTCAGCAGTTATGCCGAAAATCGAATGCAAATTAGATGAGTATGCGCGGAAAAGCAAATTGACCGAGGAGATCGCCGCTTTCTTTTGCCTGGCACTGACAGACTTGCTGGCCGATTATACACAGGGGGGACCGGCCCAAAGCAATTATTGCTATCTTAAGACTCATTGGGAATGGTTGGCCTACGATGCCTACCGGAGACTCTACCGGTCAAAATTCGAATACCTGGCCGAATATGTGAGAGATGAATTTATTTTATTTATGAAAAATAATTATGAAAAATTTTCTGCAGTCATTAAGAAATGTCGCTATTAGATAATGAATAAAGGGATTTATATTTTGTACAGACTGGAGATCAAAATATGACCCGCAACTGGACATGCCCCACCAGCGAAATGCTGGATCAGTATATTCTTGGCTCGGCGCAGGTTGACAGGAGAGCGCTGGAAGAACACGTGCAAGAATGCGCCCTTTGCCGTTTCTATGTTGATAAACGAAAAGGACAATTTCAGGAAATACAGGATTCATGGCGGATAGAACAAGAATCCCGCGTCATACGGCTTTATCCGGTCGAAAATACCATCTATTTAATTGGCGATTCCGAATCGCGTCTGGCGGCCAAGGGGTTTGCGGATTCCGAACCCAACAGTTCTATCACCCTTGCATCGCCTAATAAAGAAATCCTTCTACGGGTGGTTCGGGATCATCGGACCCATGATGTCTGGCTATATCTTATTGCCGAGGATAAGGAAAAATATCTTAATGCGCTGGTAAAACCTTTCGGGATAAATAAAGAATTTCTGGCTGATGAAAGAGGGCGCATCAAACTGGGGCAAATCGAATGGCCAATTAAGGAAAATCTGACCGCTGAAATCCTGTTGCCCAAAGCGACCTTTAATATGTTCCCGATTGAAGGCGGCGTCGAGAAAACCGGAACTGTCGAACTGAAATCTTCGGATGGCGACAGAATTCAGGTTACTGTTTCAGGAAAAGGACGAGCCCGTCGGCTCGATATAAAATTGCTTGATGTCCTCGGTTTGGCCGAGGGTGCGAAGGTGAAAATCGCCATGCGTACTGATCGGGCAACGCATATTATGCCGATTGGCTATGACCAAAAGGGGGAGACTACGCTGGAGAATATTGGTGAATCCGACAGGATCGAAATATATCTGTTTCATTAGCTCCGCCTTTTAATGGGAGAGATAGGGTGACATCTTTCTGGGAAATCGAACAGGCCGCTTCAAAACTCCGACGGCAGCTTCAACTAGCCCGGCTTCCGGAATTGAAACTACTCTGTCTGGCTGAATTTTTCAAAATTGTTGATAAGGCGCCCACCGCCAGTATTGAATCATATATCCGGGAGTTTTTGCCCTTTATAGATGATGCTTCTACCAAATCTAATCCGACTGGATTTCTCCCCAATGAAATAGACGGCCTTAAAAGCATGCTTGATATTCTCAAAATTCAGCCGCCGGATATTGTTGCCTCCGGTGATTATGTCACTCTTGAAAGACTGATTGAAAAACTCAAATCTGAATCTTTTGAAAATATCCCGCTTGTATCGGCCCGTCATGATCAGGTTTGTATCCGATGCATATTTGTCGAATATTACCCGGATTTGGAATTGGATTCCCGCGGCAGGATTTTGAATCTGCTCATATCGGCGTCGCCGATTTCATCAAGAGTCGAATCGGATGATGTCAATGTCCGCAATCCGGTCGAAAAACCGGATGATCGCTTTCTGGAACAGGCGCGTCAATCGGTAAAGGCGGCCCGCGATTATCTTCACCGCCAGTATGGTCTATCGGCGAAAAAACGATATCGTTTTGATTTTGCCGTCGATTCCACCGGCGCCCGCTTTACCGGGGATTCGCTTGGCGTTGCCTTTGCAGTCGGCGCCATTGCGGCTGTCGGCAGGGTAGAGGTTTTTCGAAAGAGGATTTCGATTCCATCGACGGTTGCCTTCAGCGGTGCCCTGAACGCTGATGGCAAACTCGCGCCGATTGACTCCGAAGCGCTCAAACTGAAAATCTATCGGGCTTTTCATTCCAATCTAAGTCACCTGATCGTCCCTCGCGAGCACGGGGTTGAGGCGCTGGAATATGTCAAGCAGCTCGAAAAGGAAACATCTGACCGCAGACTGGATATTGCCCTGGCCGATGATTTAGATCATGTCATGGCCGATCCAAGATTGGTGCGGACCGAGATAATTTCCTGGTCGGCCTATGCCGGTAAGAAAATTTTTCAGATTCGCCGCTCTATCTGGGTCGAAATCCCCGCTTTAATCATTCTTGCGGCGATTTTATTTTACCTGATCGCCCCGCCTCAATGGATGCCCTGGTTCGATGACAATCCGGCGTATGCATCAATTAATGTCGATAGCAATTGTCTTGAGGCATTTAACCGAGAAAATCAATTGGTATGGAAAGAATATTTTGAATGCCCCCTAGAGAATGAAAATGGGTCTGAATGTTACAAAGTCCTGGATTTGGACGGCGATGGTGAATCTGAAGTGCTTTTTCTGTCGACCACAATATCCCATTGCGATGAACGAGCATGGTTATATTGTTTTTCACCTGACGGCGAACTTAGGTTTAAACGCTATTGTGCCATTGCCAATGAGTTTCCAGCCGATACACAGGGTGTGTATTATTATGCTGTCAGGGTAAGCGTTACAGAAGTAAATAAAAGGAATCTTATTATTACTGAAGTTAGTCAGCAATGCCCGATGCGGGCCCATATTCGGCTGTGGTCGGCGGAAGGTGATTCTCTGGGATGGTATATAAACAGGGGCGGAAGTTGTTTTTGCATGGCTGGCGATTTGGATCAAAATGAAGAAACGGAACTGTATTTCCTCAACTATAATAATCCCATGAATAGTGTGGCCATGCTGGTTATAAACGCCGACTCTTCCCGGGGTGTATCACCTCCATATGATGATTTGGATGAGAGAGAGATCATACAAGGCAATCAAATTAAATATATTTTACTTCCCCCCAGTGAGCTTGCGCGAGTTCCAAATGAAGTTTCCACTAAGTATAATCATCCTGGCGGCGAAGGTATTCATGAAGATATAACCGGAATCCTTACTGCTTATACAACCGAATCAATGATATCCCAATATGCCAAGATTATTTATTCTATTAATGACCATTATCGGGTCATACAGGCCACACCGACTGATCAATATCTGAAACGTTGGCAAGAGCTTGTCGATAGCGCCCGGGTTTTACCTATGGATTCGGAATTCTTCGATCGTATCAGGGATTCTGTTAAATACTGGAAGGATTCCGGCTGGATTACCGAGGGTGAACTGCGCGCCGCCGAAAATAAATCCAAGTGACTTTTCCTATCGAAATAATATTTCCAAAATTTCATAAATCTTCGAACCATTTTCTGCAT
>JBFMFJ010000090.1:0-10715 GCA_040752235.1 Candidatus Zixiibacteriota bacterium
CAAAACGGCCGGTCGGACCGAAGTGACCGCTTTTAAAATTGGTCCGCAACAAAAGCAGATTATCGTCGGTTTTGAGAGCCCTTAGTCGGGCGGCCCATTTGGCCGGTTCCCAGTAGTGGACGCGGGGATCATTGATGCCGGTGGTTATTAGAATGTTGGGGTATTCCTGTGAACTGACATTGTCATACGGCGAATATGACCTCAGATATTCTCTAATTTGCCTGTCCTCGACCGGATTCCCCCATTCGTCGAACTCGGTAACGGTTCGCGGGATTGACTCGTCCATCATGGTACTGACAACATCAACAAACGGCACATCGGCAATCGCAGCCTGGAATAAATCGGGCCGCATATTTGCCACTGTTCCGATTAGCAGCCCTCCGGCGCTGGTCCCTTCAATAACGAGATAATCGGGAGAAGTGTATTTTTCGGCAATGAGATATTCGGCACAAGCGATAAAATCAGTGAAACTGTTTTTCTTGGAGAGAAGCTTGCCGTCCTCGTACCACTCGCGGCCCAGTTCAGAGCCGCCCCGGACATGCGCAATGGCGTAGATGAATCCGCGATCCAGCAGACTCAAACGCCCGGACCAGAATTCCGGTTCGGAGCTTATGCCATAGGCGCCATAACCATACAGCACCATAGCATTTGTGCCGTCCTTTTCCATCCCCTTTTTATAAACCAGCGAAATCGGGACGGCCGTGCCGTCTTCGGCTGTCGCATAGACCCGTCTGGATTCATAGAGGGAAGGATCATAGCCACCGACAACCTCTTCCACCTTGAGAACGTTGCGCTCGCGGCTGTCCATATCATAGCTGATTACGGTCTCAGGTGTGACCAGTGAAGAATAGATAAAACGAAAGATATTGGTATTGTATTGAGGATTCTTTCCGCTCCAGCAATTTAATAATTGCTCCTCGAAGGCGACATAATGATCCTCGCCGTTTCGAAGGTCGATTACCCTGATGACATTCATGCCATGCATCCGCTCGTACAAAACAAGATGATTGATAAAGATCTCCGCGTCTTCAATCATGACGCTCTCGCGATGACCGATAAGCTCCGTCCATCGGTTATGGCCCGGGTCAGCAATCGGCGCCGTCATCATGCGGAAGTTCACCGCACTATCATTGGTCAGAATGAAGAATTGTTCACCGCGATGAAGCAGGTAATATTCCAGACCTTCTTCTCTCGGCCGGACCAGTTTGAATTGACCTTTAGGGTCATCGGCATCAAGGACATGCACCTCGGTTGTGATCTGGCTCTCCAGCCTCAGAAAGATGTATTTCCGGCTGCGGGAATGGCTGACCAGCAGCCTGAATGCTGGATCATTTTCTTCAAACAGAGCGGCATCCTCTTCCTGTTTGGTCCCAAGAGTGTGACGATACAAACGATAGGGCCGGAGACTCTCATCAAGAGTCGTATAGAAAATTGTCCGGCTGTCATTGAGCCATTGAATGCGCAAATGAACGTTTTTTATTTGCTCGTCAATAACTTCTCCGGTTTCAAGATTACGGAAGAAAAGCGTGTATTCTTCCTTGCCTCTGGTGTCAATCGTGTACGCCAGCCATTTCTGATCGGGGCTGATAGCATAATCGCCAAGATCAAAGTAATCATACCCTATGGCTATTTCATTCAGATCGAGAAGGATTTCCTCCGGTCCATCGATAGCATCCAACGCCCGGCAATAGATATTATATTGTTTTCCCTCTTCGGTTCGGTAATAGTACCAGTGCCGGCCCGATCGATACGGGACAGAGCGGTCATCCTGAGGAACACGCCCCAGTAATTCCTGATAAAGCTTCTCCCTCACCTCGCGGGTATGCTTCATCATCTGCTCGGTGTACTCATTCTCCCGTTTCAGGTATTCAATGACTTTCGGATTTGAACGGTCCTTCATCCAGAAGTATGGATCGCGGGTCAGGCTCATGGTTACTTCCTCATGTCTCAAACCTGTACGACAACACTAATAATATAATACCATTTAATAAATTCCGGCCATCTATTTAAAAATAGGAAGGGCAGCCTGAAGACTGCCCATCAGAGGGAAAAGGTCGGGCGTGGTTTTTGGATTGGTTTGAGCCCACCTTCTGTAGGATTTTTCTTTTCTACTAATAAAGGAAAACCACCGGCCAAAATCTGGCAGCATGGATTAAGAAAATTTCGCAAAAAATGCTGCAAAGGGCGATAATAGACTTGCATAACAAACAGAATTGCTGTTAGTTACGACCCATGAAAGAGCTGCAATATACTGCCGTTAATCTGGCCGAGCGCCCCGATCTGATTGATCCGGCCCAGCATATCTGTAATATCGCCTGGCCGGAATTCATGCTTCATGACGCCGTTGTCAATAAATACTGGTGGAATTTGTACAGATATTTTTCAAATTATCAGTTTGTCCTGCTGGAGGATTCCGGCAAGGATATTCTGGCTGTCGGCAATTGCGTTCCTGTCAAATGGGCTGGCCGGCCGGAAGAGCTTCCGGATACCGGGCTTGATTGGATCCTGACCGAGGCTTTCGAAACCGGCTCGAAAGACATTGATATGCCTTTTTCCCTGTTTGCTCTTCAGATTGTGGTGAATCCCGAATACCGGGGATTTGCACTAAGCACCAAGGCTATACAGGTAATGATCGCCGTCGCCCGCAAAAATGGCTGCAATGCACTATATGCACCGGTCCGGCCCAATCATAAGCATATCTATCCCGAAACATCGATAGATGACTATATTGAATGGAAGAATGGTGACGGTCGTCTATTCGATCCCTGGATGCGCGTCCACAACCGCCTTGGTGCCGATGTTATTAAGGTATGCCATGAGTCGATGCGGATATCCGGATCAATTGCCGAATGGGAAAAATGGACGAGCATGCATTTTCCGTCGAGCGGTCCATATACAATACCGGGGGCACTGGTTACGGTGCATATGGATCTGGAAACAGATATAGGGCTGTACATCGAACCGAATGTCTGGATGCATCATAAGATAGAATAAAATCATTATACGAATCGACGGTTGATGTCGTTAACCGGCAATATTTCCTCATCATTAAGTGGTTGCCTCTTATAAAATTCTGCAAGAAAATCGGCAAACATCACCCTAATAAAATAGAATCGCACTATAGACTCAAAGGTTCTTGAGCAAACAACTCTTGATTTTTTGTGCGTTTATCTTTAGGCAGGACCTTGAAGGAGTACGAGGCCCTGCCTGTTGTTTTTTTATCCTGTAAATGATCCTGCTTCCGGCAACAATAGAATGATTAAGGGAATAAAGGCGGCCATCAGGCCGCCTTTAGCTATGGAAAGGCTAGGCGAAGCTAAACAAGGGATTGGACTTATTCTTATCTCTATATCATAGGTAACAGACAGGGCTATATCTTTCACGGTTTTGTCTGAAAAGTCTTAAATATAATACATGGCCGGATTTACCGATTTTTATCCTTAACCATATTATAAGCAATATCTCATAAACAGCCGAGGGCTTACGTAACTGTTTGATTTTTAAGAGGATACGATTGCGCAACCGCAGCCAATTCCGCTAAAGCAATAATCCGTACTTTTTTGTGGAACATTTTTCAATAATAGTGGTTACAGTTATAATTGGTGATTCAGAAATGAGGATTGAATTGCGGGACAGCAGAGAATCATCACTCGATGCAAACGAAAACGATAATATCAGGACTATATAAGGAGAATTAAAATGGCTTACGAATGGAAATTCAATACGCGTCCGTATTCGGACGAGGATGCCAAAAAGCTGCTTAAGGATGTCGTTTCTCCCGAGACGACCGACTGGCATTATAATACGCACCATAAAGGATATGTTACCTTTCTGAATAAAATCGAACAGAACCTGGAAAAAGTTGACCGCTCGACGGCCAACGGCAACTGGTCGGAGCTGGGTGAACTGAAGCGGCGCCTGACCTGGAATCATGGCGGCGCCCTTCTGCATGATGTGTACTGGGAAGTGCTCGGCGGCGACGGCGATACCTCGAAGGGCTCGGAAGTGGTCGCGGCGATTGAAAAAGAATTCGGCAGTATCGAGAAATGGAAAGAGGATTTCAAAGCGACCGCGATTGCTGCCAAGCTTTCCGGCTGGGCGGTGCTGACTCTCGATAAACTTTACAGCGGAAGGCTGTTGAATGTTCTGGTTGATGAGCACCACTACGGCGCTGTCTGGGGCGGTATTCCTCTTATTTCGCTTGATGTTTTCGAGCATGCCTACTATCACAAGGATGGTCCGGGACGCGCGAAATACATCGATAATTTCCTGAATAATCTTCACTGGGGACGCATTAACGAGAGGTTTAAAAAGTACTCGAAATAATACTTTTCGGTGCTAATAATTTCAAGGGCGGGCCTGATGGCGCGCCCTTTTGCTTTTACATATTTTATCAATCCGGCTAATATTGTATATTGTGCTTCAATATACAGGATACGATATGACCACTGAATCACTTATTGCTGTTCTTCCCGATATCGCCATCGGCCTGGTACTGGCGGCACTATTGGCCATAGTCTCATTCAAATTTCGGGCTTTGACGATATCAGGCGCTGTTGGAATGACATTAATCGGCGCAATAGTCTTTGGAATCGGCGGCGTTGTTTTTGCAATTCCACTGATCCTATTTTTCATAACTTCCAGCCTGCTCTCCACATTAAAATCTAATCATAAGGAGAACGCCCTCAGAGAAGCGGACAAAACGAGCCCCCGCGATATTTATCAGGTCCTGGCGAACGGAGGCATCGCTTCAATAATAGTTATTATTTATTTCATAACGGACAATAGTCTATGGTATCTGGTTTATCTGGCGGCGGTGGTCGAGGCAACTGCCGATACCTGGGCCACTGAAATAGGGATGCTTTCCAGGCACAAGCCTGTATCAATAACAACATTCAAAGAAACAACACCGGGTCGGTCGGGTGGCATTACCCTCCTGGGCACTGCCTCTTCCCTTTTCGGCCCCATTCTGATTGCAGGAAGTGGACTTATTTGCGTCCAGTTTTCCAAAAGTACTCCTTTTTTATTTGATTGGCCATTATGGGGATGGACGGCCCTGGCCGGGTGGATCGGGGCGTTAATAGATTCCGTTCTGGGGGCGACCATTCAGGCACAATACCAATGTCCCGCATGTGGGAAAATAACTGAGAAGAAATTTCATTGTGGAAAAGAGGCGACTCTGCAAAAAGGTTTGTCATATATTAACAATGATATCGTAAACTTCATTTCAACTGTGATGGCCTCACTTTTGATGTTGGTAATTATCCGATTATTTTTTATATATGGACTGCAAAAGTAAATTATAAAACTGAATATAAGGCAGGGTAAAAATATGAATTTCGAATTCAATGAAGATCATCTTTCGGTGAAAAAGATATGCCGTGATTTCGCCAAAAAATATGTGGCGCCGACAATTCATGAAAACGACCGCGCCCACAAATTCGACCCCACGCTTCTGACCAGAATGTCCGAAGCAGATATTCTCGGGCTGTGTATCCCGGAAAAATACGGCGGCGCCGGGATGGATTATATTTCTCTGGGTCTGGCCTGCGAGGAATTGGAATATATCGATACCTCAGCACGCGTTATACTGTCGGTGCATATCGGTCTTAATTCTCTGACCTTATTATCGCGAGGTAATCAGTTTCAAAAGGAGAAATATCTTGCGCCCCAGGCCAGGGGTAAAAAAATCTCGACTTTTGGGCTGACCGAACCGAATGCCGGTTCCGATGTCGTTGGTATTCAGACCACTGCAATAAAAAAAGGCGATCGTTACATTCTCAACGGTGAAAAAATGTGGATCAGTCTGGCCGATGTCGCCGATAATTTCCTGATCTTTGCCTGGACCGATCAGGAGAAAAAGAAAAATCGCGACCACGGCGGCATTTCCTGTTTTATCGTTGAAAGATCATTCCCCGGTGTCACCACCGGCTCCATTCATGGCAAACTCGGTGTAAGGGCCGGCAATACCGGATGGATCTCGATGCAGGACGTTGAAGTCCCGGCGGAGAATCTCCTCGGCGATGAGGGCGAAGGATTCGGCATCGCCATGTTCTGTCTCGAGCAGGGTCGCTACACGGTCGCGGCCGGGTCCACCGGCCTTATCAAGGCTTGTATTGACGCCAGCGTTCAATATTCATTGACACGCAAAACCTTCGATCGGCCAATCGCCGAACATCAACTCGTGAAACAGATGATCGCCAATATGCTGGCGGGGTATGAGTATTCGCGATTGCTCTGGCTTAAGGCCGGCTGGATGCGCAACCAGGGCATACGTTCCACGCGCGAGACTGCCCTGGCCAAATGGATCGCCTGCCGCGAAGCGGAAAAGGCGGCCAATGATGCCGTGCAGGTGCATGGGGCTTACGGTTTTTCCGATGAATACCCGGTCGAAAGATTTTTCCGTAATTCCAAGGGGGCGGCCATTTATGAGGGATCGCGGGAGATTCAGACTCTCATGCAGGCCGACTATGCGCTGGGCTTTCGGCACGATCGGCCGAGGAAGATTAATCTTCCCCCCTGGCCGTTCGACAAAAATGTATAATTTATGAAATTGTCCGGCAAAGAGGACAAACAATATCTTCATAAGTCGGCGATATCAACCCATAATATCTACATGTTTGTCCAGATATTTCTTGACAGTCTATAAAAAATGCCTATTTTATTATCAGTCAAACATCTGAGACGGATTTCTTTACCTGCAATTTAATTACTCGGAGGGATCCGATAGTATCGTTTTAAAAGCAAAAATATGCTTATGAAAAATTGGAGGGAAAGATGAAAAAGTCGGCACTCTATTTGTCGTGCATTTTAATATTCGGTGGTGTGGGCCTTCAAAGCGCCACGATCATCGAACCTTATGTCGCGCCGGAATATATGCTAGATTATATGGGCTAGCCGATTGTGCGATCGGAAATTCCGGTAAAATTCGAAATCCGAATGTTCAATGATGATGGATTTACACGCCAAAATGTATCGATTCCTTTGACATTTTATATTATTGGCAGCGATTATAATTTTTATCCGGTAAATGTAGGAGGGTACAGCTCCAACGGTTCGATTGAGCTGATGAACGGTTTTGAGCCGGACGGCTTTTGGGATTTGGGATCAGGTTTGACCGAATTTGATTGCGACGGTATACAACCCGAAGGCATCTGTTATAACGGGACGGCGTCAACGGGCAGCGGGTGGTCATCCGGTTTGGGCATTCAAACATATATAACATTCAACTTTAGGTTTTCGCAACCTTATGGAAACGAGATATTATTCTGTATTGATTCAGCTGGATATGGCGGGGATTATGATTGGTTGTTTGAGGAGCCATCCCCGGCATTCCAGGGACCATATTGTTATACAGTGATGTACTGGTACCCGCAGCCTCCCGTATTTACAAATTGTCCACCAGTGCCACTGGTCAGCAACTACGCAAATGGCTTCCAATATGATTTTAATGCTTACAGTCCGGATTATGGTATTAACGATTTTAATATGGTGACTGGTCCTGGAACAATTAATTCCGCGAACGGTGTCTGGACCTTTAATACCGATATAAGCGAAGCCGGCGATGTATATATTGTTACAGTTGGAGTTGCCGACGCCGGTCATCCAAATGAGTATGACACATGTTCTTTTACCGTCAACATTGCCTCCGCCGCCGGTGATGTCAATGGCGACATGAAGGTAAATATTCTCGATGTTGTGGCATTAATTAGTTACCTATATCGAGATGGAGCCAGGCCGGCCCACTTTTATCATGCCAATGTGGATGCTGACTGGACGTTAAACCTCCTGGATGTAATTCAATTGTTGAATTATCTCTATAAAGGCGGCAGTATTATTGAGCGTAACATCAAAGATGACTATGCCTTAAGAAAGGGCTCATACTGGAAATATGAAAGATTCAGGCGGGATGAAAACATAACCGACACTGTGACCGTCACCGTCACTGATTATGGCATGCTGAGATATCAATACCCCGACACGACAATTTTCAGGCAATTCGATATTATAAATGAAATGATTTATATCGGCAGCTATACCCCCTTTGAGTTCGTTTACGACATGCCTGTAACTGTCGGCGAGAAATGGATAGTCCAAGACACCGGTTACTATATGATCGACAGTGTGGCTTTAATACAGGCTCTATATGATCTGCCGGTCGGTTATATTGAAGATAACTATAAAATTATAAGGAAGTTGTCGGCGGAACAACTTGCCCCGGTGGACCTTTATCGGGAAGAATGGTTCGCTCCCGGCTACGGAATGGTTCGGCTTCATATCTGGAATGGCGAGCCGATAGATGACTATGACGAATCCTGGGATCTCATTCAATATGGGCCTGTAAGTGTAAAATCTGCTGCCGGCGATTAAAGTATTTTAAAATGTCTTGAATATTGGCCCGAATCGCAGAGAAAGGCGATTCGGGTTTCTTTATTGATTTCTACAGCGGCCATATGGGGCTTGTTTTTGTCTAAATTCGGTGCTAAAAAACTGAATTTCTTGCTTGTTTGAGCAATAATTTCAATTATATTGAAATATATGCTTTAGGTTACATACCGATATGGCATGTTTTATACTTTTTTGATGCGCACTTAGCCACAAACCACAATAAAGAGAGGCACCAATGCGTATAAGGCAGCTGCTCATGCTTACATTGGTTATACTGCTAACCCTTTCATCCTTTGCTATTGCTGAAAAAGTAGATCTCGGGGCGAAGGGTGAGGATGTCTCGGTAATCGTCGAACAATCGGACGATTACAAGACTGTTTTGCGCTTTGAAGTAGGGGCTTTCTACAGGGATGTAATTGACCTGAATGGAGAGAAATTTTATTCTCTGTCCTGCGGAGATGAGCCGGTCTTACTAATAGAGGGCGAGCCGGCGCTCCCGCATATCTGCAGGAGTATCATCATTCCTGATGATGCCAAAATGGAGGTCAGGGTTATATCGGAGGAATTCGTTGACATCCCCGATATGCCGGTGATTCCATCCAAAGGCAATCTCAAGAGAACCGTCAATCCCGACGATATAGCTTACACTTTCGGGGATGTTTACTCCAAACACGAGTGGTATCCTGAAGCGTCGGCTGTTTTGCGGGAACCATTCATCTTCCGCGACTTCAGAGGGACGGTGGTTGAGATTAATCCTTTCCGTTATAATCCCGCCGAAAAGACACTAAGAGTTTACACTTCAATAACGGTTGAGGTCGTAAATGTCGGCCCGGGAGAAATCAATGTCCTTTATCGCAAGAGCGACATTAAGAACAGGATTCCGGAATTCGAACAAATGTATCAGCGGAGATTCCTAAATTATTATGAAAAGACCGAAAAATATCCCGCGGTCGGTGAAATCGGAGATATGCTGATAATAACTTATGATTCATTCCATGATGCAATGCTTCCCCTGGTTGAATGGAAACTCCAGAAAGGTATAAAAACCACCATCGCGAATATTTCGGCAATCGGTAATAACAGCACCAATATCAAAAATTTCATAAACTCTGTTTATAATATAGATTCTGCTCTGGCATGGGTACTGCTGGTCGGTGATGCTGCTCAGATAGCACCAGGCAATGCCACCGGAGATTATTCCGATACCTACTATTCCAAGATTATCGGAACTGATGACTGGCCAGAAGTCATTGTCGGGCGTTTCTCGGCGGAGAATGTCAGTCAGGTTGAGACTCAGGTCATTCGGAGTATCAATTATGAAAAGACGCCCTATGGATCAGACTGGTTCCATAAGGCAACCGGAATAGGATCGGCGGAAGGGCCGGGCGGACACTATGGCGAATATGACTGTGTTCATGAAGGCAATATTAGAAATGATCTGTTGGCCTACAATTATACTTTGGTCGATCAGATTTGCGATCCGGGGGCAACAGCCTCACAAGTATCGACGGCTCTCAATAATGGTCGAAGCTTCGTCAATTATACCGGGCACGGATCGACTACGGCCTGGAGTACGACAGGTTTTTCGAATACCAACGTAAATGCCCTGACCAATGACAATATGCTTCCTTTGATCTTCAGTGTGGCCTGCTACAACGGAAGTTTTGTAGGCTCCACCTGTTTCGGGGAGGCCTGGCAGCGGGCAACCAATGGATCCAACCCGACCGGCGCCATCGCATCATATATGTCGGTGATAAGTCAATCATGGGCTCCGCCTATGTATGCCCAGGATGAGGCTACTGATTTATTGGTCGCCGAAAGCAAACTGACAATTGGCGGGCTCTGTTATAATGGTTCGCTGGGAATGATTGAGGCAGTCGGTGCCACTGGTATCGAGGAATTCAATGCCTGGACTATTTTCGGTGATCCATCGGTTATGCTAAGAACGGATGATCCCGTGACTTTAACTGTAAACCATCCCGGGGCACATATATTTACACAGCCCGATTTGCAGGTTGAAGTAGTCGGTGTTGAAGGCGCTTTATGCGCTCTTTATAATAATGGTATTTTATACGGGAGCGGTTACACCGGCTCGGATGGGATCGCCCCGATAGAATTTTTCCAGGAGCTTCCGGTGGGTGAAGTTCTGACTCTGACTGTTACATCCTATAATACTATGCCGTATTTCGGAACAATTACAATTATCGCGCCGGAGGGGCCGTTTGTGATTTATGATGAGCATGCGGTCAACGATGCTCTGGGTAACAATGACGGCTTTGTTGATTGCGGCGAGTCGATCACGCTCGACATGCAGCTTCAGAATGTCG
>JBFMFJ010000091.1:0-10705 GCA_040752235.1 Candidatus Zixiibacteriota bacterium
CAATGCCCTGGGAAGTATCACCATAAGGGAATGTTTGTTTGCCGGGAATAGCGCCACTGTAAAAGGCGGCGGAATATACAGTCAGGATTCGCTCCTGATCACCGGCTGTACATTTTATGATAATAGCGCCGTCAACGGAGCCGCGATTTTTCTTCGTTATTCATCAACCTCGGTAATGGATCATTGCCTTGTTGCTTATAGTCCCGAAGGCCGGGGCGTAGATATCGGGAGTACGACGACAAGCTGTATGGTCAGATGCTCAGATATTTTCGGCAACCCTGACGGAGATTACTGGGGGGCT
Organism: Candidatus Zixiibacteriota bacterium; assembly: GCA_040752235.1. GTDB lineage: Bacteria > Zixibacteria > MSB-5A5 > GN15 > PGXB01 > PGXB01. Next base: position 302 of record JBFMFJ010000091.1, read on the forward strand.
CTGGCCGATTTCTTTGGAATTGACGGCAATATATCGGCCAATCCTCTTTTTTGCGACACTGCTCTGGCGGATTTCTCTCTGGCAACTAATTCCCCATGCGCCACTGTCAACAGCGAATGAGGCGAATTAATCGGCGCTTTCGATATCGGCTGTGGTCCAGTCAGTATTGATGAAAATAACGCCGGTGATAACCTGCCTGACGGTTTTTATCTGAATCAAAATTGTCCCAATCCCTTTAATGCCGGAACCAGAATTGAATTCAGTCTGCCGCGCTCAGTTCATGTTAAGATTGATATCTTTGATATTTCGGGCCGCTGTTTAATTACGCTGACGGATAGTCGGATGAATGCCGGCGATCACTCCGTGGAATGGGATGGAACCGATACCGATGGTAATCCTGCGGCCTCTGGTATTTATTTTTATCAATTAATAGCAGAAGATTTTCATGATGCCCGAAAGATGATTCTGTTGAAATAGAGTCGGCATCGAATATAATCATCATCTTGAAAATTTTATCCAAAACATTAATTGACAAAGTCTTTATACTGTATATATTCTACCCTCAAACCTTATAAGTAATCGGAGCATAGATGGAGCAGGCGTTGCAGGGAAATATCGGTCGTTTTACGTTGCCCGAAATATTTCAGCTTATCGCCAACAGCCGAAAAACCGGAACACTCGGGATTCAAAAAGACGACGATATCGTGATGGTATATTTCAAGTCCGGGCGGATTATCTATGGCTACGGCCCCCGCCAGGCTTATCATATAGGACAACTTCTCAAAGATCGCGGCCGCATCTCCGCACAGCAGCTTGATGATGCCGTCAGCACCCAGGCCAGGGAGGCATCATCCAAAAGACTGGGCCAGATTTTGATGGAGAAAAAATATATCGACCGCGCCGATCTGGAAAATGTTGTCCGCGACCAGGTGGAAGAACTGATATACTCGCTTCTCTCATGGGAAACGGGAACCTTCAAGTTTTATGAGAATCAGTATCCGACCGATGAGGAGATCACCGTCAATATCTCGGTCGAGAATGCCATTCTCGAAGGATACCGGCGGATAGATGAGTTGAATCGCATCAAGGAAGCCTTGCCTGATTTCAACACCGTGCCGGTTATTGCCGCCACACCACCCGAAAGAAAATCAAGTATTTCACTCAACTCCGAAGAATGGAATCTGCTTTCTCTCGTGGACGGCAAACGGACTTTTGAGGAAGTCGTCCAGATTTCGCCTCTGACCAGGATGGATACTCTGCGCAAACTGGCGGCGCTGAAACTGGCCGGGTTGTTAAAAATCGGCGGCAAGAAACAGGAGCCGACGGATCATTTGCAGGCGATGGTTGACCGCGTCACGCAACTGATGGAAGAATATCTCTCTCTGAAGTCGAAACCGTCGAAAGCGGAAAAGACCACTATCGAAAATATTAATAAAACGGTTCACTCCCGCCTGTCCCAGGCGGATCTGACGCCGAACTCGGTTGAGGAAGAGCATTGAGCCGACTGCAAACTCTCAGAAAGCTGGAATCGACCCTTGAAAATTTTCTGACTAAAGTGGTCGATTCGGAAAATGAGCAGATGGGCGCGCTCAGAAGCGTCGATACACTCGACGAAATCGCGCGCGATTCGCTCAAGGGCCGGGTTGTCAATAACCGGCTGGGCGACTGGTTCGCCCAGAACCGAAGCCTGGTTGAAACCAAGCGATTCGATATGTCCTCGCTGGAATCCATCAGCAATTTATTAAGCGATATTCGCTCCGGGCTGGATCCGGCCGACGCGATTTCACGAAAACTCACCGACCAGATCGATAACTGGCGGGAAAAAGGAGTTATACCGAAACGGAAACTGATTCTCAAGATGAAGGCCAGGCCGGTCGAGGACAATCTCCTGGGCAAATTTATTGATTTTCTGAGCCGTGAAGCGAAACATCTTGATTCCGGCGAGTTCGAGGGACGGCATTTGCTGCAAATTCTCGATGATGTCCTGAAATCGGCTGCGGCCAAAGAGGATACGATGTTTATTCATCTGGCCGGGTCGTTGATTTATTACCTGAAAATGAACGGCTACAAAATGACCCCGTTTGTCAAACGGCTGAGAGAAATCGAAAAGGAACGACTTGGAGACAGCCATGCTGAATGACGCCGATAAAGCCTATTATCGCGCCTTGCAGGCACTTAAGGAAAAAGATTACCGGGCCGCTGCAGGATTTTTAAAAAACGCCGAAAATCAGTTTGCGGAAAAGCCGGAAATACGTATATTATCCGAGGCGACCGAGCTGCTGCTGGCCGTCAAGGATGAAATTTACGAACTGGAAAACGAAACGATTGAGATAGAGGAGATTCTGATTAATGGCCAAGAAACAGAGTTTCGCGGATAAGGCTTCGAAGAAGAAACATACGGTTACCTGTCCGGTGTGCGAACAGACTATTACCTATGTCAAATACGCCAAGGCCGAAAGATCCGACAAGGGCTGGAGATTCCGTACGGTTAACGTCGGCGTCTGCAAATGCAATCACGCGGAAATCTACGGCTGATTAACGGCCGGCGATAAGCAAAATACCCCGCTTCCTAAAGGGCGGGTATTTTTTTATAAACATTATTGGTAAATGCAGCACCTGCTCGAAAATAAATTTTTCCCGTTTGTCAACAAGCCGGGAAGATATATCGGCGGCGAACTGGGACAAATCGTCAAAAATCCCGAAAACCGCTTCAAAGTCGCGCTTGGTTATCCCGACATGTACGATGTCGGGATGTCATACCTCGGTCTGCAGATTTTATATAACATCATCAACAGTGATGACCGTTTCCTGTGCGAGCGGTTTTTTGCACCCGATCGGGATGCCGAAGAAGTCATGCGGCGCGAAAATATCAGCATGTTCAGCCTGGAATCATTCCGGCCGCTTAAGGATTTCGATCTGATCGGATTTACGCTTGCCTATGAGATGGTCTATACCAACATGCTCAACATTCTCGACCTGGCCGGGATTCCGCTTCGCGCCGAAAGCCGCACCGATGAACACCCGCTGATAATCGCCGGCGGCCCGGTGGTGCATAACCCTGAGCCAACTGCGCCGTTTATCGATCTTTTCTATGTCGGTGAAGCCGAAGATGATTTGATAAAACTGCTGGAAGTTCTCAACAATACCAAAGGTCAGCCGCGCGCGAGCCGTCTTGAAGCAGTCGTCAAAGCTGTACCATCCGTTTATGCCCCGCGCTTCTATGATCCGGAAACGCATCGCCCGCTGGTCGATTTCGCCCCGGAAAAAATTAAGAGCAACAAGGTAGCTTCAATAAAGGTTGACTATTATCCTCAGCAGCAGATTATCCCCTTTATCGAGACGGTACATGATCGGCTGGCCGTCGAAATCATGCGCGGATGTCCACACGGATGCCGTTTTTGCCAGGCCTCGAGCATTTATAAACCGGTTCGGCTTCGCTCCAAATCCGAAATCATAAACCAGATACATACTCAGGTAAACTGCAGCGGGTATGATGAAGTATCTCTGATGTCGCTCTCATCGAGCGATCATCCCGACATCATTCCCATGACCATACAACTGGCCCGCGAACTCGAACAGAAAAAGGTGACACTGTCGCTGCCATCGCTCCGTCCGGGAACATTTTCTCAGGAACTGGCCGATGCCATCAAAGCCACCCGCAAAACCGGATTGACCTTTGCCCCCGAAGCTGGTACCGAAAGACTGCGCGCGGTTATCAGAAAAAATATAACCGATCAGGCTTTATATGACACAATTGATCTGGTTTTTCGCAACGGGTGGAATCTGGTCAAGCTGTATTTTATGATCGGTCTGCCGACCGAAACCGAGGAGGATATCGAAGGCATTGTCCGGATGATTCGCAGCTCGGTTAATATCGGGCGGAATATTAAAGGGAAAAATATCATCAATGTAACGATTTCACCATTTTCGCCGAAGGCGCATACCCCCTTCCAGTGGGATGAACAGGCATCGCCCGATGTAATCCGCGAGAAGAATGATTATATCAGAAGGAAAGCCAATCACTCTCTTGTGAATATCAAACTCCGTGATCCGGAGCTTTCATTCCTGGAAGGGATAATCGGGCGCGGAGGAAGAGAACTGGCTGATGTCATCCAAACCGCTTTCGAGGATGGCGCGCGTTTCGATGGCTGGGGCGAAACTTTCGATTTTGGGCAGTGGAAGAAATCGTTCGAGAAGAATAAAATTGATCCCTATGAATATCTTAAAGGCAAGTCGTTTTCAGCGAACCTGCCCTGGGCCCATATACAATTGGCTCAATCATCCGAGCAATTGATGAAAGAGCGCAACCGCACCTCGACTCTGCTGGCTGAACCGGCCCGAAAACCGGCGGTGGCTATCCCTGATGATAAAAATGATGACGACGATATGAATGGTTTCGGGCGATCGCGAAAAAAGCTGGCGGCACGCTCGACCTCAATCCCGACCAAAAGCAAAGTCCGAATCAGGTGGGGAAGAAAAGGGCTGATTCGATTCCTGTCGCACCTTGATAACGTCAGGGTCATCGAGCGCACCATCCGCCGTGCCGGACTGCCGGTGGAATACTCGCTGGGGTTCCATCCTCACATGAAACTGTCATTCGGCCCGCCGCTTCAGTTAGGATATTCCTCCGAAGCCGAGTATTTCGATCTGCAACTGGAGCGCCCTTTCGATACGGTGATGGCCGCGGCTCTTAATAAAGAATTGCCGCCGGGCTTTTTTATTTTCGACAGCCGCGGAGTAATCGACAACAAAGTATCGCTTTCGGGGCGTTTGAATCGGGCCGCCTATCAAGCCTTCCTGGAGAAAAATGAGGATCATGCGGCGATGATCGAAACACTTCTGACCAGGGATTCCATCGAAATAGAACGGGTCGGGAAGGAAGAAACCAAGACGGTTGATATTCGCGGCGCTGTCTTTTCGCTGGAATATCGGGCGGAATCGGAATCTGAGCCGGGCATGGCTGAGATTTATATGGAACTGGGTGTCGGCCAGGGGGGCTATGCGCGTCCGACCGAGGTGATTCTGGCCGCCGGTATTGCCGATGAAGAAACCATAAAAGCGGTGAAATGCCACCGTAAGGATTTGCTGTTTATCGATGACAGCGGTCGGCGGTTGACCCCCATGGAGTTTTAATCAATGGCGGAAAAGAAAAAAACTTTTGATCCGGTTCGCGGAACGGTTATCGAGATTATGGGTCTTGTCGAAAGCGGCCAGTTCACCGCCGCCGAAGCCATTACCCTGGCGACGGAAAATAAATCACTCAAAGAACTCGACCTCAGATTTATCCGTCAATTAGTCAACGGCACTATCAAAATGAAAAGACGGCTGGATCATGATATCAGATTCTATCTCAGCAAGCCATCCGAGAAAATGCCGCAAAGACTGGTTGATATATTACGCCTGGGCTTTTTCCAGTTATTCTTTACCGATCGCATTCCGGATGCCGCCGCGGTCTCCGAATCGGTGAATCTGGCCCATCATTTTTGTGATGCACCCCGCGCCCGGCTGGTTAATGCCGTGATGCGGGCCGCGCTCAGAGATCCCAAGCGCGTCAAATTTCGGGATAAGGAAGAGGACCCGGTGTCGTATCTGGGAAATTTGTATTCATTCCCCGATTGGTTTGTTAATTACTGCCTGAATGAATTCGGTTTTGAGAAGACCCAGACAATGCTTTTGGAGATGAACCAGCCTCCCCGAATTTCATTTCGGGCCAACCTGATTAAGACCAAGGTTGAGGATATAAAAGCCGCTCTTGATGAAGCCGGGCTGAAATATACCAACGGGAATTATCTGCCGGAATTTTTCCATCTCGAGGAAGGAAATTTCCCTCTTGAAGATAAACTGGTTAAGACCGGAAAAATTTATATTCAGGATGAATCAGCCGGTCTGGCGATAAGGCTGCTGAATCCCAAAATGGGGATGAATGTTCTTGATGCGGCCGCCGCGCCGGGCGGCAAGGCAACCTATGCCGCGGTGCGAATGCGCAATCGCGGGATGATTACGGCAGTTGATAAATCGCGCCCGCGCCTGGAACTGCTTATTGAAAACTGCAAACGGCTGGGCGTCAAAATCGTCAATCCGGTGCTTGAAGATAATCTCGATTTCAAAGGCGGCCCCTTCGACCGCGTTATTCTCGATGCTCCCTGCTCCGGGTGGGGCAATGCCGGTAAGCATTCCGATTTGCGCTGGACCAAGACCCAGGAAAATGTTGATAAACTTTTCAAAGTCCAGTCGACGATGCTTGACAGAATCGCCCGGCTGGTGAAACCGGGCGGGGTGCTGGTCTATTCCACCTGCACCATAATCCGTAAGGAAAATGATGATGTTGTCGAGGAGTTCCTTCTTCGCAATAAAGATTTCACTCTGGAGTCGGCCGGGCAATATTTTTCGGGGGAAATAGTCTCGGAAAGAGGCTTCCTGAAAACCTATCCCGGTTTTACCGAACTGTCCGGTTCTTTTGCGGCGCGGATGAAGCGTAAAATCAAAGAACGCGCCCCCAAAAATAATTGATGAACTTTTTACCAAAAAATTGTAACATAAGTATATGCTCGAAAATGAGGGAAAAGGCAAACCGGATTTCAAGGCCCGCTATGCCGCCTGGCTTCCGGCCAAAAGCTGGAAAAGGAAAATAGTCCATTATCTTGTTTATCCTTTTGCGGCATTAATAGTTCTTTTTTTTCTTACTGATGATATCGTGATGCCGCTCGTTACGCGGCATGGGTCCGAATTTGAATTGCCCGATGTCAACGGCTACCAGAAAGAAGATGCAATCGAACTCCTCAAAATGGCACATCTGGGGCTTGAGGTAACATCAGAGGAATACCATCCCGACAAACCGCCGGGAACGATTTTATCGCAATATCCCCCCGCCTCGACCATGGTGAAATCAGGACGCATTATCAAAGTCGTGACTTCGATCGGCCAGAAATTTATCAAAGTGCCGCCGCTGGCCGGTTTCTCCGTGCGGCAGGCCAAGCTGAATATCGAAGCGGCCAACCTGGTTTTGGGCGATGTCGCCTGGACCTTTTCCGATTCGCTGCCCGAAAGAGTGGTGGTCTTTTCATATCCCGCCACCGGCACCGAAATACCAATCGGCTCCCCGGTCAACCTGATGGTCAATCGCGGCCGATTGTCCGGCATTGTCTTTATGCCCAATCTGGTCGGGAAACAGCTCGAGGAAGCGGTCTCCACACTTGACGGTCTCGGACTGAAAGTGGGACTGGTGACTCATGTCCGGGATGAGAATTATCTTCCCGAGACGGTGATGGAGCAATCGGTCGAGGAAGCGACCGAACTGGAAGTCGGCGAGGAAATCGATCTGGTCGTCACCACGACCGAATGATGCCTGATGACATTTATAAAAATTTGTGGGAGCGACTCATGAAAAAGTACATGTTTCTCATGTCTACGGTAGTCTTGGCAGTAACCTTAATTTTCATTTCCTGCAGCAAAGGGCTGGCCGGTGAATATCCGGACGCCACTGTTCTCAGCAAAGCGGCCGAAAAGGAAATCGAATCATTCTCATTCGCGCTTAAAAAAGGGTTAAGCGAAGCCATCAATACCGGCGGGACGGTCAATGCCATCGCCGTTTGCAGTGAACTGGCTCCGGAAATAGCCATGGCCCATGCCCAGGGAGGTTGGTCGATTATGCGCATCTCCGACAAAAGCCGCAATCGTAATAATCAGGCAAACTCTGAACAACTGGATATTCTCTCTGAATTTATCTGGAAAGACCAAGCCCCGCCCTTTATAGCCGAATGGAAGAATATTGCCGGCACTCAAACCTATTTTTATTACAAACCGATCTATGTGCAGGAATTGTGCCTGAATTGCCATGGCTCGAATAGTGATATAAAGAAGGAGACATCGGCCAAACTGGCCGAATTATATCCTGATGATGCCGCCTTCGGTTACAAAATCAATGATCTGCGCGGGATGTTCGTCGTCGAAATTGCATGGCCGGCCGGGCGAGCTCATGCCGAAGCGCTGGTCTCCGACTCGATATAGCATTGACGATGTAAATAAAAATACAGAGGCAGGATCAACCTGTGCTGATCCTGCCTTTTCTTGTTTTCAGGCAATATTTAGCGGGTTCCGGTCGGCGGAGGCCCCTCTCTATAGAGGTAATTAACCAGCAGAACCACATCCAGCAAATTAATGGCCGTGTCGGCGTTGGCATCGGCCCTCGCTGGTGGATTCGGTTCAACTCCGCCCTTGTACAAATATCTGATTATAAAGACGGCATCCAGAAGATTAACGGCATCGTCGCTGTTAGCATCTCCCGGCACGAAGCCTCCGACCGCAAGCGCGCCCATGTCGTTGCGGGTGCCGTCAGGATCATTGTATATCGGATCAGGATCACCGGCATCAATACAAGGTGATCCCGCCGTCAGATTGAGGCTTTCGTCGAATAAAGGATCTTCATTTATTGATCCCAATCCGGCGAATGTATTGATGTAATCGAACGGGTTGCCGTAAACATCATTATAGGAAAGCTCCGCCGGAAGTAACGAATCCTGCAGGTGAATGCCGTAGCCGCCATTGAAAGCGACAATGTTATTCTTTATGATTGGGGCGCTGGTCGAGAAAGATGAAATCCCGCCGTTGGTGCAATTGACGATAGTGTTATTGACAATGACGGCCGGGGCCGGGCCAAAACCGGCACTGGGCGGATAACCTGGACCGGCCAGGTTAATCGCGGCCCATTCCGTTGTATGCTGGTCCCTGAGTACATTATATCTGATAGTCGGACCGGCATTCTCACAATAAATTCCGAGCCATCCCTCGAGGAGAGTGAATCCTTCCAGGAGCGCCGCCTGGGTCTCACCATTATTAAAAGTCACCAGGGCGCTGTATATCGAATCGCTGCCGGTAATAACCGTCACCGACGGCCCGCCGCTGGATCTGACAGCAATAAGCTTACCGCTGAAATTGATCAGGCCGTCATAAATACCGGGTGCAACCAGGACGGTGTCGCCGTCGTCCGAGGCATCAATGGCTCCCTGGATTGTCGTATAATCATCAGGTACCAGAAACGTCAAGAAGGTGGTTTTGACCTTGAATTTCTTCATATTCCAGCCGCCCCAAGCCTCGCCGTTGTTGACCCTGATTCTCACGAAATACTGGACTCGTTCCTCAAGCGTTGTCCCGGAATATACAATATTTGTATCGCCGGAAATAACCGGCCCCGATGCCCACATTTCAGCGATCGACCAATCCTCATCCGTTCCTACTTCGATTTCATATTGCTGTTGCATTGTCTCTTCCATGTCGGTATAAGTCCAGAAAAATTCCGGGGTAAAAGTCGGAATGGCGTTGGGATTGACGCCGATACCGAAATTGAAATTTGAAGCAAAAGGATAATTGTTGACAATCGGCAATGCGCCCATATCACTCCTGCTGTTATCGGGATCATTGTACTGCGGATCAGGGTCGCCGGTATCGATACATGGTGAATTGGGGGCCAGAGTAAAATCAGGATTGAACAGTGGGTCGTCACTTATCGATCCGGAATCGGGACCGACATTAATATAATCCGCGATGTTGCCATAAACATCGTTATGAGATAACACCGCCGGGAGATAGTCCTCTTGCAAGTGAATCCCATAACCCGTGTTGAAGGCGATAATGTTATTTATGATCACCGGTTCTTCATTCGAAAATGACGAAATCCCGCCATTGGCACAATTGACAATGGTATTATTTATTATCAGGGCCCCAGCCGGTCCAAGTCTGGCGCTGGGTGGATAACCGGGTGCGGCCAGATCGATGGCGGCCCACTCGGTCGTGTGCTGGCCATTCAGCAAATTACGTTTGATGGTCGGGCCGGAACCCTCGCAATAAACTCCCAGCCAGCCTTCAAGAAGGGTGAATCCTTCCAAAACCGCATCCCGTGTCTCGCCGTGATTAAAGGTGACCAGGGCACTGTACATGGCTGAATCACCGGTAATAATGGTCTCAAGGGGTCCGTCACTGGATTTGACAACAATCAATTTGCCGTTGAAATTGATAAGCTCTTCATAGGTTCCCGGGGCCACCTGAACCGTATCGCCATTCAGTGCATAGTCGATCCCTTCCTGGATGGAGGCAAAATCAAGCGGCACATGAACGGTAATGATGGTCGTATGAATAATAAACATTTCGTTTTTCCAAGAACCCCATGTAACTCCGTCACTGACTCTGACTCTTATATAATAGACGCCTCTATCCGTCAGCGGCAAGCCATCATAGATGGCGCTGCTGATGTCTGAACTTACCGGACCGGTAGCCCATAACTCGGCAGCCGACCAGTCGTTGTCAGTTCCAACCTCGATTTCAAATTGCACCTGCTCGGTTTCAGGATAACCGACAAAAGTCCAGTATATTTCCGGAGTCAAAGTGGGAACACTCAGACTGGAAATACCG
>JBFMFJ010000092.1:0-10555 GCA_040752235.1 Candidatus Zixiibacteriota bacterium
CGAATTATCCATTAACGGGAATTTCACCTATCATCCGGATAAAAAGTGGTACGTATCGCCGTCAGTTGATTTGCGTTTTATCGGTAAGAGTGATGAAGGCATCGATAAATCGAATATCTTCGGTTTCGGCGGGACATACGGCCGGACGCTCGGCGATAGGATGAATATGGATGTCGGTTTGAAATATTTCACCGGTTCGGCCGATGACGGCGCTCTTGACCTGACCGGGCTTCAATTAACCTTCGGCCTTACGGCGATATTTTAAGGAGGGCCGGAGAAATGAAAAAACAAATTAAACTCAGTGCAACCATTGGTCTGGTTCTCCTGCTATCGGCAATATTGCTGATCGGAAGCTGCTCTGAGAATGTCACTGACAGTAACTCCGGGCGCAAGCTTCAAATTAAGATCGACGCCGCCCAGATGGGGCTCGGTGTCACCGAGCAACTTGATTTCTTCGTACTGACCGTGACGGCGGAAGATCTGGACGCCCCTATCACAGGGATTTTATTACTGGTAGACGGATACCTGATTGGCGAAGTGACGGTTCCGCCCGGAAAGGCCAGACATTTCGTAGTCGAAGCCTATGAGGGCGAAAGAGTGATATATCGCGGTGAGACGACTGTTGATATCGCCGCCACGGCTGGGGCCTATATCGAAATCAACCTGTATCCGCAGGTCCCGCTGGTGAAACTGTCGCCGCGGTATCTGGAGGTACCCCAGGGATCAATGTTCGGCCTCGAACTGAGAGTGTATAATATTCTTGAACTAAACAATATCACGGTCAGCATTATTTACAATAATGATCTTCTGGTGGTTCAGGGAGCCGAACTGAATCCGGCACTGGCCGATTCAGCGGCACTCCAGTACCTGGGTGATTATGCCGGTTTCGGATTTTCCATTTATCGCACCAATACAATAACACCTTTGGTGGATGATTCCGGATATGCCTACCTGGCGACGGTATATTTCCAGTCATTTATCTACAATCAGGATGTCATGACCGACAGCATTTATATTGATATGCTGTGGATGTACAAAAGTAATGAAGATTCGATCCCGACCGCATCGGTAGTAAAGGAAGGCAGTCATGTGGAGATGTACCGACCGACATACTCGACCGTCGCCCTCTGGAGCATGAATGACGACTCTACCAACAATATAGTCTATGATGCTTCGGACAATAATCTTAACGGGACGGCCACGGGGACCAGTCTCGAGTTGGGCGTTTACGGAACCGCCCGCACCTTCAACGGTGACGGTGATTATGTGGAGGTGCCGGACAACAATCTGCTCGATATTACTCAGGAAATTACTATTTCCATGTACGCGAAATTCGCCGGTGGGACGTTCCAACAGACACTGCTGAGTAAACGGGTGCCTGACGGAAGCATCAATTATCAGATCAATATGACACCGACGTTCACATCGGCTAATACCATTGTGACCTTCGAATACGGAACCCCGCCCGGTCATGTATACCAGGTGGCGACACCTCTGATTGACAATGAATATCACCATCTGGCGATATCATTCAAATACGGCGACCCGGCCTCGGCGCTCTGGATGATCGACGGTCAGGTTATGCAGGGATCATGGGTAAGCGGCACCGGAACGGCAATACCGGCGGCCAATGCCTATCCGCTGGAAATGGGCCGCCAGCTTTCCGGTAATACCGCCAACTATTTCTGGGGCGGTCTGGATGAGGTAAGTATATCAGACACCGCGCTGGATTCGATCCTGATAGGGGCCATGAGACAAACCATAACGGCGGGATACAAGAAATAGCCGGATTTAGAATAATCATCCCATTAAAAAGCCGGGTGCTGAATACAGCGCCCGGCTTTATATTTTCACCTGAGAAAATTATTCGCTTTGCATTACGACTGTTTCGGCGATTTTAGCGTCATAGACCACATCGGCAGGGATTTCGGCCTGGCCGCCCTTGATGAGTAGTCCAAAAATAAACAGGTATGAGAGCAGCTTTTTTCCTTTGCCCTTCTTTTCAATTTCACCGCTCAGCTTGATTGTGGGGCCGTCGGCGCGGGTGAACATGCCTTTGGGTTCCAGTTCTACGAACCCTATTTTCAGATATCCGCCCTTGCCCGGTTTTGAAGCCGGTTTAACTTCGAGCACTTCGGCTTTGCCGGCGGTGCCTTTCTCGACAATTACACGCCCGCCGATGATAATCGGCTCATCGAGAGTGATGGCAAGAGGAACGCCCTTGGTCAATTTTCCCGAACTTATTTTCATCGATTTGTCGAAACGCACCTTTATTTCGGTGCCTTCAGGAAGCTGTACTTTGCCCGCATATAAATCGGGGATTATAAACAGGCAAAGAAGCAGTACGACAGAGAAGATTTTTGTTACCGTTCCCAGATCTATTCTTTTCATGTTGTACTCCTGTTTTGGGTTCTCGTTTTTTACTCAAGCTTCGGGAGCTGATCCTTCAGACTCGGCGTGAAGCTGATTATAATCGTTTTTCCTATATTATTAAATAAAATAGAACCGTCCATGTCAAATAAAGAATATTTTCCTTTCAGGACTGTTTTGTCGCTGGGCATTTTCCCCCACTGGCAATTGTGTTTGAGCTCATCGAAGGCGATATGAATATCGTCATCGATTTTCCATTCCAGCGCATATTCATCCCCTTCGAGGAATTGCGTTTCCAGAGGCCAGGTGGGATTGTCGCCCTTGGAAGTGACTTCGACATGAATATGTCCCATCTCGGGAATTGAAGAGATTTTATAGACATACCGGCGCTTTTTCGACCATTTCTCGACATCCTTTAAATAGGTATCAATGGCGGAAATCTGAGCATTATCGGTGGCCGGATTAAGCTTGCCACGGATTTTCTTGAGATCATTGACCGCTTTCCCCAGCACAAAGGCGGGTTCGGTGGAATTATTAATTCTGTCTTTAATTTCTTCAAATTCCTCAACCGCCTGTTTGGAATCGACAATCTGCGCCACCACCTGTTTTTTAATTTTGGCGATTCCATTAAGAGCATCACCGAGCTGATTTTCGGCGGCGCTCAGGTCGCGGCTGTTGGCGCGATCGAATTTGACCTGATCCTGAATGGCCACCGCGGCGGTGGTGTCGTCACGGTAAGCAAGGTATTGGGTGAACAACTGCCAGTATATCAAGGTTCTTCCACTCCGGACATAGAGGGTGGAGCCTTCATCACCGACATGCAGTTCATTCAGACCGGCCAGTAGTTTTTCATGATCCGGCTGAAGAATCAGGCTGTCATTGCTGGGATTGATGCGCGGCCAGAGAGTCGAATCTTTGACAATGCGTGAAAAGTCAAGAATCAGATTATCCAGCCGGGCAATAGCCTTCCCGATGTTGAAATCGGAATATATCTCCCGGATTTTTTTGGCCGGAAGCTGAAAATCGGGGAAGACCTGCCGCACCAGCCAACGGGTCTCATAGTTGCGATATTCCCGGATAATGCTCTGGCGCTCGGCATCGGTGGTGTTTAATTGGTTGCCGTCATACGCCTTGAGAATATTATGTTCCACGCGCTGCGGTTTCGGATAGAGAATCTTGAAATGATACAAAAACGGCAGCGAATAGAAAAGCATCCAGATAGCGCTGATCAAAGCGACGAATTTCGCGGCTTTGCGAAAGAGAGCGATTTTCTTGGCCCTGGTAATAGCGGAAAGTATCCAGTAAAACGGCTCCCGCACGCCGATCGGACGAATCTTCGCCGGCGGGGCATAGATGGAATGGCCGACATCGGCTCCTATTTTTTCCGGGGTTGATCCGGTGCTCGAGACAAAGAAAATCTGAAAATCAAGCGTCCGCCCGACGACAATCCGGAGAAATTCCCGCAGCTTGACGAGGATATTTCTCACCGAGCCGGCCCAGTCGGAACTGGAGGCGATGCGATTGCTGTTGAGGACCTTTTCCACGAACAATTCAAAATCTTCGGCGATAAAGTGTTCTTCTTCGCCGCTGACGAGAATAGTCTGATTTTCAGAATAGCCGGGAAGAACATCGGCTTTGGTTACGACCAGGGCGACCGGAATTGGCAGCCGTTTATTTAACGGCGCCAGATGTTCCATCATATTAACGAATGAGGCAACATGGGCCTGTGTCTGCAGTTCGGCACCCAGTATTTTGGGATCATAGAAGAAAAGAATACCGTTACAGCCGCCCATGAAATCAAAAATCTTGTCGGACATCTCGCCGCGATCGGATATTGATACTCCTTTACCGTTGTAGTCATAAGTAACCACCGGAATTTTTTTGCGGCGGTTGAGAACGGCGGTGAATTGAAGCACCTTATCCGATTTGGTGGGATCGGGGAATTTCTGTTCACCCTTGAAATCAACGACAGTGCCGGCATCACCAGTAGTACCAAGGCCCCATATAGAGCGATAGTTGGAAAGGAATTCACCGGCGGTGGCATTATCGGTGACCGAAATCTGCAGATCCTTGGATATTTTGCACTCTTCGTTCAGGACGGTGAAATAGACCGTCTTTCCCGAGTTGTCATGCCCGAAGACGCCAATACGAGTGCCTGAAGGCCAGACCAGACCGCCGCCGCCTTCGCCCTTTTTCCCTTTTTGCTTGGACGCCATTTTGGCGCCCTTTTTTCCAAGTCCTAATAATTTTCCAAAGCCCATATTTTCTATTCTACACCTATTCTTACTTGCTTATGGCCTGCTGTGTGTCTATCGCCTGCTGCTCGAATTCCTGATATTTATCCAGCGAATAGCTGTTCCATTTTTTTGGCACATAGATGGCCAGCAGGACGAAAATAATAATAATCAATCCGTAAAACAGGAACGCCGGTTTTCGCTGAACGAGCGATAACCGGAAATAATTGAAGCTCTTGAACAACCCGGTAAATTTTCCCCATAGCACCGACAGGCTGCTTTTTAGTCTCGACCAGAAACTGGTCACGACCAGGTACTGCCATTCCCTCAGGTAATGATCAAAAATTCGATTTTTCTCGCTGAGCTTATTGAATACCCCGATACGCTGCAACTGGAATTCGAGGGAATTGCGGTCTTTCATGAGCTGGTCGCCCATATCCAGGCGCCGCCGGCTCAGTTCGAGAAGTTTGTGGTGTTCGGGGAGGGCATCGAATTGCTCCGGGCTGATGTCAGTTTTTGAACTGCGAGTGAATTTATTTATATAGCGCGAAATCTCCTTAAGGAAGAAATCATTCAATTTCAGGTTATTGTTCAGGCTTCCCTCACGGAGAAGAAGCGGAGCCAAATGTTCCTCAAAGAAAGAGGCATCACGTTTAACCGGACGCAGGTCGCGGCAATAGAGGTAAGCCTGATTCGAGGTGCCGTCAGTGTCGGCCTCGGATTCGAAAAAAGTAATCAGGACCTGAATGGTAAACTGCCGCAGATCGGACGAACTCAAAGGTGACTGCTTGATCTTTTCGAGAAAGACGCGATCGACATCGACCGCTTTATCCCTCTGCTGGCGAAGAGCCTGAAACACCGCGATGATACCGTTATAGGTTTGGAAAAAAGCCTCAGTCTCGAAGGCGGCATAATTGGTCTCATAGGCTTCAAGATATCTGAAAAGATCCTGAATATATACTTTAATGCTTTCCGACATACCTCAATTCCATTTATTAAATCTTATATACAATCAAATCCATTTTGCCAAGTGAAGCGAGTTTCTTCGGGTCGCCGGTTCCCCGGAATATAAGAGTACACTTCCGGACCGAAGCCGACTTGAGCATATCACGCGGATGCAATGCCGCCTTGTTGCCGAAAGTGACGATATCGATATCGACCGGGTCGGTCTCGCCAAGCCCGCGGGCCTCATTCATGCCCAGTCTGACCTGCATCGAGCGCCATTCGGCGTCGGCATAAAGGTCTTTATTGAGAAGAATCACGGCATCATTGACCGGACAGGGTTCGGCAACCTGAATTTGAAGGTAGCTCAGTTCGCCCACCTGCTCCAAACGGCAGGCAGTATAGGCGAGGTTGCGATATGTTTTCCCGGCATAGGTCAGGGTTTCGGTGGCGACAGCCTGTTCGCCGAGTTGTTCCGGCTTGGTCTGCGCCAGGAAGGACATCATCCCGCGCAGGACATTCAGAATATTCTCAATCATCCCGATATGCGCACCCAGATCGCGGTGGTTATATTCCATCAGCAGGAAGGCATCAACCGATGACATGAACCGCCCCACTTCCGAATTCAACTCCCGCGTGAAAAAGCGTTCATTCAAATAATCTTTAAGGCCGGGGCGCATATTAAGAAGACTCGAAACAACACGGAATAACCGCTTGAAATAAATAACCATCATGATCGGAGGCATGGCATTACGACCGACCATGAAATTGTCGAGATTCGAGGCCAGGTAGCTGACCATGTGATAAACGGTTTCCTTGAAGGCAAGCTGCAGGGTGGTGGAAGCACCCTCGAGAGCACCGGCGGCGGCCACCGCCATATAGGCGCGGGTCGAGAGTTTAAGAAGATTTTCCAGACGATTACGGAAGTCAACCGACTTTTGGGCCAGCCGGTCATCGGCATTGATGGTTATGCAGGGCGGGAAATAATCCGGCGAATGTATAACTTCACTTCCATTGATGGTCAGTTCGGCTATCTGAATATACTGATCTTCCGGAAATGGCGGATTTTTACCAAGGTGCACAGAATAATTCTGCATTTGATAAGGGATTCGGGGGACATCTTCGGCCGGATCGGGATCCCCGGTCAGTTTTTTTGCATCAACATCGATAGCGATAAAGATCGGAACTTGCGTTTCGGTGATGTCGGCATCGCCCGAGATCATTTCGGCAAGCTTGTCATTGATATCGATGAAGTATCCGCCGGGTGTCAGGCCCTGACAGCGTTTTATCTCGACACGAAGGCGGTTGCCGCTGACCAATGCCGTCAATGAAAGAGCAGTCTCTCCTGACGGTGATTTCCTTATCAACCCGTAATTGTCTCCGGAATGCAGCGCATACCATCGGGCCAAAGATTCGAAATAGCTTTCCTGGTCCCTGAGATGCTGCTGAGTGATGAGCATCCCGTCCTGCCAGTTTACCGAATATAAGTTCAATTTACCCATTGTCTTGCCTCGGATATAATAGGCCAATTATATATTTAACAACTTTCAAAGTCAAGGTTAATGGAATTTATCTTCCTCTGTAATTCTTATCTCTTCCCCGTAACAAAAGACGAATAGCCAAGATAGCAGTTTCGCGGATCTCTTCCGATATTCGCCCGGCTTCGATTTATTTCAATTTTCATGTGACATTCCAGATTGCCCGGCATACAGAAACCGAGAATCCATTCAATTTTTCTCCTTAGAGGCATCCCCGGTAATAGATCGACCGTTTTCTCCGAGGGAACACCTTTTATTTCCAGCCGATAGCCTGAATCCTGTTCAGAGAATCTGCGGCCAAGAATGGTTTCGTGTGCCAGCCGGCCCGCTTTAGTGCCAAGATGATACCGTATTGTCTCGGGAATTTCGAATTGGGAGGTCACATTTTCTATTATCTTAAATTTATAGCCAAAAAGATAGGCCAGAATTTTCTCGACAAAGGCCGGATTCCCCGCCCAGAAATGAAATGACGGGAAGGCCGACACCCAGAAAAGCATTTCATTGATATCGGCGACGAACTCGCCGGGATCGAAGTCGAACAGAAGAAGCAGTTCTTTAATATATTCGGGATCGACAATGCCGAAGTCATATTTCAGCTGATGCATGACGGCATTAGCCTTACTTTTCACATAAGCCGACTCAAACGGCGCCAAAAACCGACGGGCATCATTATCCCAGCTTTGGTCGGCTTCTCTCAGCCCTTCCAATCCATAAAAGAACTGGTAAGGCATATAATCAACGGCGCTGGACATTCCGATCCTGAGAGCAACACGGCTTTCCTTTTTAAGAGGTGTCCCCGGAGCCGGTTCCTGAGACAGGACTTCGCCCCTGTAATTTTGATACTCCCCCTCGGACAGCAATTCAATATTGCCCAGTTTTACACCCAGCCTCATCAGCAGGACGACTGCCGTGAGGTAGTGATAAGGAGTCCGCCGGCTGCATAATTCCGGCATCGTATTAGTTCCGGGTACCATCATTTCTTTTCAATCTTAACGGCAAATTGTGTATTGACCGGTGACCTCGACTTCAGGAAATTGTTCAGTCTGGTTCGAAGCAATTCGACTTCATCCTCCGAATAGAAATCATCGGCCTTTATCGTGACATTAACGATAATACATCTCCTGACACCGCAATCGGCGCGTTCGACACCATTCTGACAGCCAACCTTGACTATCCGAGGATCGAAGGTTCCGGCCCAGCGTGAGATTTCCTGGAAACTGAGGGCGCGGTTGCGGCTGCGCAGTCTGGCCGAAACCTCGGTAAGAATCTGCTTATCGGTCTTGGCCGGAATGGCTCCCCGGACCGGCAGAATGTTCGACACCGAGATAATTCCGGGGTGATTTTCATACAACTCCGCGATTTTACCTGCTTCGATGCCATTGGCATCGGTTCCGGCCGTAATAGAATAATTTATGGTAATAGAATCGGGAGGCAGGTCGATACTGCCGGTAAAATCAAACCAGAGGACCAGATGGTTGTTTTTTTCCTCGAGAGAATAAAATTTCTGCGATTGATCAGTACTGATCCTGTGGCTGGGAATATATTCTTTTCCGTTGGAGTCGACTACTTTCAGAATATCGAGGACATTCGAGATATCTTCGGGAATTTCTATTTCCACCAGCCGATTGCCGCCGGTGTGTTTAAACAGAGTTAATTCATTCTTGTTAACCGCCACCAGGCAGTTGAAATATATTTCGAAAGGCGACTGCATCGAATGCTTGTTGCCGCCTTCAGGAAGGTCGATCCTGATCCAGTAGAAGCGATCCTCACCTTTCTCAAACATGATGCCGTAATCCATCAGCCTGTCATACAACTCTTTTTGCGGCGGACCGACTTCCCAGGTGGAGACGAAAATTTCGGGTAAAGAAATAAAGTGGTTTTCAAGAGGCTTGAACAGATCAGTGCTGCTTCTCAGACCGCCCCAGTTGACCGGCCCGTTTTCACGGTTAAAAAGTGTGTCGATGCTGGTGGTGAGGCCGGGGCAAAAGCCGGAATCTTCATGAAATCCGCCCTCTTTGCTGCCGGGATACCATTTTCCCCAGCGAAGCTGCTTGAGAGCATCGGGAATACCGTTGATGAAAATGCCGGAGTCATCGAAATTTTTGGCAGAGCCGCTGTGATCGACTGCGAGAAATATCTGCGCCGTCTTTCCCCGCGGCAGTGAGACCTGCATGGTCGAATGAGTCGAGGTGCTTTCAACCGATGAAGGGGAGAGGTCGACAATGGCGCCGTCGATCTTGAGATAAATATGTTTGACCTCAGCCGCAATCAGTTTTTCCCTGCGGTGCGGCGAAAAGAAAAAGGTTTGTCCGCCCTCGCGTTCTTCCTTGTAAAAGAATCGGGTGTGCTGATCGACCTCGACAATCGGATCGGTGGGCACGCATCGAATAACAGTGAAGGCCGGCACCGGCCAGCGCTTGCTTTCGGGGCAGAGCGACCTGATAAGCGATGATGAGGCCTTCTCATAAACCATGTCGATTTTCTTATCGACTTTGGAAATCTGGGCCGAATATAACTGCAGGAGAATTTTCAATATGGGATCCAGGCGGTCCGGCGATTCAGGAACCTCAGGGTTCCACCGGCGCAGTTCCCGGTGCATTTCAGTAAAGACCTGTTCCTGGGTTCGAAATTTATTATCTGCCATTTTTTTCTTTCATCAGGGCTTTTAGCCGATAGTATATGTTTCCTCGAATTTTTTCTCTTCGCCGTCTTCCTGGAAAAGGCCGATCACTTTGACAGCTACGCCGAGAGCATGGAGATGGCTGACATCGACACTCACCAGAGTGACCGACACATTGTACAATCGCTTTTCGAACTTGTCGATGGCATTACGGATACTGGCGCGGATATCGGCCTTGTTAGCGGTATAGATGTCGGAGAATTCTTTTTCCCAGATATCACATCCGTACGAGGCGTTGAAAGGCAGGGTTCCCAACCGGCTGCTCAGGAGCAGGCCGATGGAAACGGAGATCGACTCATACAGGCCGGCTTTATTCAGGTAACCCTTCTTTAGCCGCAGTGGTAGTGCAAGATAATCCATTTATATTATTAGTTGAGCTGAATCGGATTACCTTTAACGGTAACCGTCGTTCCCTGTATCTCAAGCATGGCGCCGGCTTTCACTTTCATATTGGCGCTGGCTTCGAATTCGGCGTTGCTGCTTGCTTTTGTCTTCAGCTCGGTCCCCGCTTTAAGGTTTAGCGCCTCCTGGCTTTCCAGTGTAAGGTTTTTCCCTTTAATATTAATATCGCCCTTACTTTCAATTGTTATACTGGGTCCGGACATTTCCATGACAATTTTATTCGACCCGTCCTTATTGACGATACTAATTTGCTCCTTGCCGTCCTCATCATTGAAAACGATCTGGTTGCCGCTGCGGGTCATAAACATTTTAACATTATTTTTATCGCCGCCGGTATCTTTCGGGGGCAGTGCCTGCCCATTGTAAAGCGCTCCCAAAGCCACCGGGAA
>JBFMFJ010000093.1:0-10490 GCA_040752235.1 Candidatus Zixiibacteriota bacterium
CAGTACTAACCAATAATAGCACCGGTAAAAATAGTGAAGTTATTGTTAATAATCTGGATATCATTCCCTTGCTCCTTTATAAAAGCCTGGCCGATGTTCCGGCTCCTGAAAATTGCTCGTCATACAAGTCGCGATAAAGGCTATTATTTTCGTACAGGCTATGATGGCTTCCGGTTGCCACAACCCGTCCGGCATCGAGTACGACAATGTTATCCGCGTCGGATATAGTCGACAACCGGTGGGAAATGATTATAACCGTGCGATTCTCGAAAAGTCCCATCATGGCCTTTTTTACGTAACTCTCGGACTGGCTGTCGAGCGACGAGGTGGCCTCATCCAGAATGAGAATGCGCGGGTCCTTGAGAAAGACGCGCGCCAATGCGATACGCTGTCTTTCGCCTCCCGAAATGAGGGCGCCCCGCTCGCCGATTTTGGTCTCGTATTTCTCGGGAAGATTCATAATAAAATCATGGGCATAGGCGGCTTTGGCGGCCTCAACCGCTTCATCATCAGAAGCGCGGGGCCGCGCCAGTTTGATATTTTCCAAAATACTGTAACCGAAGAGAAATGTCTCCTGGGTGACCAGGCCGATATTACCGCGCAAATATTTCAGATCAAAATCCCGAATATCGTGACCATCAATGAAAATATCGCCATCCTGATGGTCATAAAAGCGAAACAACAAATTTACAATCGAGCTTTTCCCGACTCCGCTGCGACCGACAATGGCCGTGATTTTCCCGGCGGGAACGGTGAGACTGATGTCATTCAAGACCGCCTCACCATTGTGGGATTGAGCGTAGACAAAGCTGACATTTCTGAATTCAATACTTCCCTTATTCAATGAAGGGCAGCTTGTCGGTGTGACTTTTCGTAATGGAGTTTCCGGATGGAGATCGAGAATCTCAAACACTCGTTTGGCGCAGGCGAGAGAATTCTGGATCGTAACATTTATATTGGATATGCTTCCAAGAGGAGAAAACAGATAACCCATAAAAGCATTGAAAGCGATCAGTCCTCCCAGGGTCAGACGGCCGTTGATTATTTCAAGAATACCGATCCACAAAATCAAAATCGGCCCCAGGGAACTGATGAAGCCCGCGGCGAGCGCGGCTATGGTACCGATCATGCTTGATCGGAATTCCTTTTTGATAGCCGTCTTCAAAGACTTCAGCATTGAAATTGTATCATGCTTCTCCGCGATAAATGCTTTGATGACACTGATACCGGACAGATGCTCCTGAAGATATTTATATACATTGGCATAGGCCTCACGATTCTCGGCCACTAATTCGCGGATTTTTTTGTTGAAGGCAAACAGTGAAATCACATAGAATGGGAGAATCGCCGTGGCAATCAGGGCCAGTTTGACATTCAGCCAGTAAACCATGACCGCGCCTGCCGCAAATGTCAGAAGATTCCGCAACAGGAGCAAAAAGGTCTCGGCAAAAAGACCCTGAATACCCTCCACATCGCCGCTGACTCTGGAGATTATATATCCGGTCTGTTTTTTATGAAAGTAATCCAGGGAAAGGCGCAGGATATGTTCATAAAGGCGGCATTTCAGATCCGTAACCGCGCGCAGGCGAAAAACCGTCAAAAAATATCGTTCCAGAAAAGATGAGAGGACTCTCAGGATAACAACAACGATCAACCCCATACAAATCAATCCGACAAGATGGGCCTTTTCCGGATATATTAATTTATCGATTATGTGCATCGTCAGTAACGGCAGCGGCAGCTGCAAAATAATCGAAAAAGCCGTGGCAATACCCGCCAGTATTACCTTCCCTTTGTATTTCGATAGATAAGGGAGAAGCCGTTTTATATTAATTATAATGTCTTTATTGAATATTTTCATAACAACCCGACTTCTATTTTAAGTATTTGATATTATCCCGATGCCATGAATCAATGCCGATATCGAATAATTATATATAAATGCAATATTGTCAATATCCGGAATGTCTTTTTTGCCTGCGGCGATATCGCGCATTTAACATCTCCTGTTCGGATAACTGTGCATTATTTCTATTCCGCAAGGGCTATCAGGGGCTGCGCCTTAATTCATTGTATCAATTCCCACGAAAAGTATTAGGTGTTATCCCTGTGTCGGTGTACACGAGCATCCGGCTACAGTGTTACAGCCGGTGTTGCAGGCGCACAACGTTACGCAATTGGTATCGGTACAAGGAATATTCAGACCCGGCAGACTAATCGACACCTGCTGCAAGTCCTGAGGTTCAAAAATGAAATCCATAGCCTCACCTCCTTTTGCGACAACCCCTTCTGAAGCCCTTGCGGATTGTTATTAATCCGGATATCCGGATGTTACCATAACATTTGTATCATCGGCGCCCTTGTTCTCATGGATGTGAAATCAACCTACCGGCACAGATTCATGTACGCTTTTCCTGAGCTTAAGCCTGCGTCGCTCAGCTCTCGCTTTATTCTTCTGCCGTCTTTTTTCGGCCGCGCGTTGTTTGTCGATCAATTGATTCTTATAGAGCATCTTGAGATTATCTATCGTCATTGATTCGCTGTTGATAGTACTGCAGATTTCATTGCTTTTGCTGCACATCGAATCGAATCCGCACCCGCCCATACAAAGAGGAAGAATTTTGCATTTTTTGCATATATCCCTTTCATAGGTATCCCGCAATATCCACTTGGCTATGAGAGGAACATTAACCTCGACTTTCCCATCGGCATAGATCCTGCCAACGCGATGTTCCTCATCGAAGGCAACCGTGCATTTATGGATATTGCAGCTCGGATCGATAACGAAGTGATTGGCATAATCAGCCTCGCAATAACCGGCCTGAGGAGAATAGTTACTTACGAGAACCTTGAATCCATAGTCCTGGGCGGCGGACTGAAGCTTCATATAATCGAGACGCCCCATATTTCGGGATACATATGTTTTCTTGGTCGGCTCGTTCTTGTCCCACCACTTCGGAGAGGGGAAAGCCTGCCGGAAATATATTTCGGATTTTGATCTGACAATTTCGGGAATCAGTGGGAACAGTCCGGGGATCTGGTCGAAGCTGGCAGGATCGAAATTGACTCTGATCTTGATATCAACGTCCGGAATCTTTTCACACAGAGCCCTAAGATTGTTTATTATTCTTGAAAATGTCGGTCTGCCGTTGACAAGCACCCTTCGTTTATCATGAGTCTCGGGGGGGCCGTCAATGGTGACCTGGAACACCTTGATAGCAAGATCCTTAATCTGATCGATTATTTTGGGAATTAAATAATAACCATTAGTGGTGATTCCGGCGATATAGCGAACCTGCCGTCTTTTGCACAATTTTCTGAATCTCAGGGACAGATCCCGCACGACGTCGAAAGCCATTAAAGGTTCACCGCCGAACCATTAAACATTGAAAACGACGGCGCCTTTTAATTTTGCATTCACCCAGTCGCACAATGCATCCTGCATTTCAGGAGACATTTTGCCCTTCTCGAAATTTTCGTAGCAATATGGGCATCGAAAATTACAATCGAGGGTGGGCATAATGGTCAGATGAAATGTCTCACTGGCGTACTTGAGCCGGTTGGCGCGGAATTTGATGATGTCGAATTCA
Organism: Candidatus Zixiibacteriota bacterium; assembly: GCA_040752235.1. Lineage (GTDB taxonomy): Bacteria > Zixibacteria > MSB-5A5 > GN15 > PGXB01 > PGXB01. The sequence goes on from JBFMFJ010000093.1 coordinate 3,591, forward strand.
TTGTAATTGCTGTCGACAACGAATTGAGCCCTTTTGGCGCTTTCAAAGAGACGTTTTTCATTTTCGTCGCTCGGCTCGAAGTTATCGGGATCATTGATGAGTCTGCTGAAACTCCGATAGCTGGCGTCATTAATCCGGGCGAAAGCGCCGGTAAGAGCATTGAAGGCCAGGTGAGTTTCATCATCGTAATCGAAAAGAAAATTATAGTACGAGGGTTTTAAACCTTGTGGCATCATGACCTCCCGTCGAAAATTATATGCTAATCTTCGTCAAATTGCCGGCAGGCAACCTTATATAAGACGGTCATGTAAAATGATTGGCCCCGTTGCGATCGACAGTCTCACATCAGAACTTACGCTGCCTGATTAACTGATGCAAAACTCAAAGATGCAGATACAATTTATGTCTCAGCTATAGTTTGTGCAACCTGCTTTTATTACAAACAAAGTATATCAAATCCAAAATTACTTGCCGGATTGAGCACCCTCATTGATAATAATTTTTCCATATCCGGTAAGCATGTCGATTCCCGGCCCGCCCCGACCATGTTTAATAATGCAATAATCGGTTTCAAAGGTATCGTTCTTATCGAATCTTTTGGTATATGATTCGGTGCATTCAAAGGGACAGCGAATTTCGCCCTGATTCTTGTTTTTCCTGATAATGATATCGAAGTTCTCGCCGAAATCATCAATCGTCAGATACGTATCGGCGGAAGTCGAAGCGGTGTGTAATTTCTTTACAGGGATATAGGGCAACTCCACCGTGACATCGCCGCCTGAGGACACCATTGTACCAAAATCCGAAATTTCGCATTTCTCGACAGTCAGGAATCCGGAAGTAGTGGTCAGGGCCATCTCCTTCGATTTGACCGAATTGATGCTCATGTCGCCGGTTGCGGCATGGCCTTTAATGAATTCCACATCGACATTACCGATCTCAATAAAATCCAGACCACTGAAACATTCGATCGATTTCATTTTGAGATCTTTGGGAATGCTGATATCCCAGGAGGTCCGGCCTTTGGGGCTGTTCTCTCCATAAGTCTCATCGATAAAAAGCGTTCCTTCATTGGCGCTTATATCAAGAATAAGCTTTTCGGGCTTTTCCATGTCATTCCTGTGGTCGACGATGATTTTATTTACATCCCCCGAATGGATTTTTATGCTGCCTGTCATGGCGCTTATTTTTATGGAATTGATATCCCCGAATTCATATTTTTTTTCATTATCTTTTGCCATTGTCAGACCCGCCATAAAAACCAGTAACAGCAGTGTGTTTGCCAGATATCTCAACACTTGATTCATAATTCCTCCGAGAGTTAAACATGTCTTAATCAAGCTCCGGCATCAAAACTTGCGTGACAGCCGTTTGTTCAGCCCGAAGACTGAAGCAATGAATTTCTGGCGATACAAAGGTGAATGTCTGGATGAGTAGCCATTATCGGTTTATACGTTCAAAATAGAGACAGGTTTCACGTCTGTCAAGCGAAAATTACATTAGTCTATGAGAGTTATAATAATGCTATTCCCTGTACGCAGTCAACTCACCCGATCGAATGAATCTTAAAACGCAGTCAGATAACATCTTGCATCACGAAATCTCAAGGCAATCAGAGATCAACGATTCGCATCAAATATTTTTATAGGATTGCAGTTTCTCGCGGGCATCTATCATTTCGGGGGAAGTATGGTCGGTATTTTTCAGGGCATCAAGATAATTGCGGAAGCATTGCGCTGCTTTCTCCTTATCGCCGATCTGATCAAAGCAGAGACCGGCATAATATAAAGTCCTGACATCCCATGGGGAGAACAGCGCCCTCCAGACATTGATATTTTTCTGCAGTTTCATGAAATCATCCGCGGCCTGTGCGTACAATCCCGCCTTCATCCTGGCCACAGCGAGCATGTACTTCGCAAAGTAATCCGGGATGTCTTTTTCGGCGGTCTCGAAATATTCGACCGCCTTGTTATAATCCTGCCGCGCCATGGCGATTGTACCGAGAGCATACCAATAGTATTCCAGGGTGACATTCAATGAGTCGAGTGTATTTTTCAATTCACCGGCGGATCGCTCGGCTTCGTCAATCAGGCCGCATTGGGCAAGAATCTGCGTCTCGAAACACTGATAACACGGCATCTGGCCGGGGAATTCATTTCGGTATAATGTCATGTACTTTGACATTTGATCGCGCGCCGCAGTCTTATCGTCAAGTTCCATATATAAGAAAGCCTTGACCAGATTGTTGACGGCCATTCTGTAGCCGGTAACCTTATCCAGCCGGTTGGCGGCAATGGCATCGTCGATTATATTCAGAGCCTCTTTGTATTTGCCCTGCCGCATCGGGCCATATGACAAAGCCAGCCGGGCCGATTGCTGATAACCGGCCACACTGTGCAATGAAAGCCTGCTGAACATACTGTCAGCGGCTTCATGGCGGCCCAGAAACAGGCTGAGTTCACCAATCATCCAGATAGAACTTTCGAAATCAGGCTTCTTCCGGAGGGCCATTCGATAGGATTCGATCGCTTCTTCGAGCATGCCGTTCCTGGCATAAATCTCGCCTCTGGTATCATAAGGATTGGCCTCGTCAGGTGCGATTGCTATATAGCGATCTATGGTCTTAAGGGCCAGGTCGATCTCTCCAAGGTAATTATACTGGTAGATAAGGAGATTATAAGCTTCCTTATAGAGCGGATCGAGGGCAATCGCCTTTTCCAGGTATTCGGCTCCCTGACGGTAATGGCCGAGTCTGTTTTCCGTCTCGGCAAGGCGTAAATAGGCCTTTTTCTCGTCAGGATAGGATTGAATCAATTCCAGGAGAATATTTTGAGCTGATTCATATTCCCCTGAAAGCAGGGCATCGCGGCTTGTGATGTACAGCTTTTCGCGCCGCGTGGCATTTTCCATGTACTTAACGGCATCCTTGATATATTTCGTGTTGGCATTAAGGGAGAGGTAATAATATGCCATGGCGAAAGTGGTGTCATAATGCAACGCCTTACTGAAACTCGCGACGGCCTCGACGCGATAGACCTTTGATAAGTAATTCAAACCCTCCAGATAATAGCGATAGGCCTCGGCCGAATGAGTGGTGACATCGGCCACCCGGTAATCCATCTCATGGCGGGCCGCGGCCGGTAAGGATAGATCATCTTTTACCTCGACCGTAAGCTTATCCACAATGGCAAAGATATCGTCAGCAGCGGCCCCGAGTATTTTCTGTCCGGCCAGAATATCACCGGAGCTGACATCTATAATTTGTGACGTGATCGAGAATATCGAATCCTGCTCGATCAGATCGCCCATCAGGATCCATTTGGCACCCGCTTTTTTGGCGATTTCCAGAGCGGTCTCGCGATTGATTGTCGTTATTTCCTCTTTGCCGAGAAGTCGCAGCAGATCGAATAACTGCTCGAGCGAGACGACTCGAACATACTGGGATTCGGACAAATCGGTGATAAGAAGACTGGTAACGATTTGTCCCAGGTGCCGAGGGTCATCCGGTGAGGACAGATTGTTGAAATACATGATGGCCAGGCGGTTTTCCGATGCTTTCGCTTCATGCCCCGGTCTGAATTCGATCCGCCACGGCTTGATAATCAGGGCAATCAGAACAAGGGCGATTATTATTGCCGGAACCGATGAGGGAAGAAGCCTTCTGGATTTTACAGCCGGTTTGGCGACGGCCGGTTTTCCGGAATCTTCCAGGCTTGAAGAGACCGTATGTTTGACATCGGGATCATTATTGAGCAGGAAAGATTCCTTACGAAAGCGTTTGACGCTGTCATAACAATAATCGCATTCAAACAGATGCCATTCGAATTTATCGCGGTCGGCTTCGGGAAGCAGATTCAGCTCATATAAAGGAAGCATGTCCCCGATTTTTTTGTCATTGCAATCGGCCATTATTCGACAATCCCCTTTTCAAGGCAAAGCTTTAGTTTTGAACGCGCCCTCGATAATATAACATAAAGGTTGCTGATATTTACTTCGAGTCTTCTGCAAATCTCATCCACATCGAATCCCTGGTATTTGAGGTTCAGGACTCTGGCGAACCGCTGATTGAACCGGCATATCTTACCAAGGCAGTCAAGCAAATCCCTTTTCAGAGCCGGATCAATCGACTTGATCCCGGCATTATAGTAAGCGTCAACGTCCTCGGAATATCTTCTGGCCCGGTCGCCTTTGGTTCGATAATACTTAAGAATCTCCTTTTGCAGGATATCATAAGCCCAGGCGCTGAAACTGATCTCAAAACTCATTTCCCTGTATTTCCTCAGGACCACCATCAGGGCGTTTTGCACCACTTCCTGGCGGTCCGACTCATTCAATATCTTTAGCTCCGCGACCAGTTGAAATCTTTCAGCAATAGAGGAGAAAAAATTCTCCTCCTCGATTTTGCCGCCGTCGAGCGACCTGAGATATAACTCGTTGAGTCCCAAACTGGTTCTTCCGGTCAATATAAAGTGTTAATTACTAAATATATCGGCCGGATAAATTAAATCAAGAAGACTTTTAATAGGATCGATATCCCGGTTTCCTCCGGAAAAAAGTTTTTTGTCAAAATTTCACCATGTCCTGTTAGAATTTCGCCTTTCGCGGAGCAAAATGACTAAAAGAAACGATTTTCAATCTCAAGGCAAAATGCACAGGAAATCTCTGACCGGGCAAATTAAAAAACAAATTCAAGTATACAAGGAGACGAAATGAAACAGGGTTATGTGTTAATGGCGCTGTGTGTCTTTGTGGCATTATTTTCGAGCGCGTACGGGCAATGTATTTTGGACGGAGCCGAAAGTGTTGCTTTTGACTCTCTGCGAAACCGTTATATAGTATCCAGCCTGAATCAAAAGGCGCTGGTACAGATTGATCTGGAAGGAAATTACAGTTGTTACAAGACAAACCTTCCCGGATGTTTCGGAAATTGCATTAAAAATGACACTCTTTTCGTGGGCACGGGAAAGGGGCTTTTTGCCATCGATCTGGCCACCGACAGCATGATTTTCAGTATAGCGTTGCCGGCGCAGCAGAACGCCGACGGGGTGACCACTGATACATCGGGCTATGTCTATGTTGTCGATACAGGCGGCAGAATTTTCAAGGTGCGTATCAGCGACCAGCAGTATTGGATATTTGCCGATTCCGGCCTGGCGACTTCCACGCAGGATGTCTTTTTCGATGCCAGGCACAACCGCCTCCTGCTGGCCGGGTATTCGGCCAACGCCCCGGTTCAGGCAGTCGATCTCGATGACTCGACTGTTTATAACCTGGTTGTAACGCCGACCGGATATTTTGACGGCATTACCATGGATGATCTTGGAAATGTCTTCCTCGGATCGCATGTCGACGGGCAGGTGATTAAATATGACAGTACGTTTACCAACCCTCCCGAAATAGTCACCAGCGGTATTCCGGAACCGGCCGGACTGGATTATAATGTTCGCGACGATATTATTGCCGTTCCCAGTTTTTCCGGGGATAAGGTATATTTTGTCAGTTATTATCTGGATTTCAGTGCTGATACAACTCTGGGCTGGATTCCCTTTGAAGCGAACTTCGAGGGGACATCGCGATTGACCGTGGATACCTGGAACTGGGATTTTGGCGACGGCGGTACTTCGGATATACAATCCCCGGCTCATATTTACCAGGATCGTGGTATCTACGACGTCACCCTGAATGTGACTTCGGGAGGAGAGTCGTATTCATATACGCAGAGGAAGTTTATCGTGGTCCTGGCCGATACCTTATGGGCGTCATCGGCGACAGGTGACCCGGGGGCATCGATTGAAGTTGATGTTTACGGAAGTAATACAATTCCGCTTACAATGATCAGAATACCGGTTGAATATGCAGGAGTATTAAGCCTGACTCTGGATTCATTTTCGACTGTCGGCTGTCGTACCGAAAATATGGACAATGCAATAATGTCGTCGTATGATGCTGTGAACAAGCGGGCTTTTTTCTCCATATCCAATGATGCCGAAGGGACCACGGATCCCATGCCGCCCGGCAGCGGCATGATCATGAAATTATTCTTTACCATATCGCCGTCGGCCACATTCGGCCAGACTGCTCCCGTTGTACTGGATGGATATTCGACTCGTTTGCCTCAATTCAGCGGGGCTGCCGTGTATCTTTACCAACCGCTCAGTTTTCCCGGAACCATTTCAATCAACGGCCTCTGCGGCGATGCCAACGGCAGCGGCGGCGTCAATATTCTGGATGTGACATTTTTATTGAATTACCTTTACAGGGGAGGACCGGCTCCCGATCCGGAAAGTATCGCCGATGTCAACGGTACCGGCAACCTGAATATACTCGATGTGACCTATTTAATAGCTTATTTATATAAGGGCGGCCCCGAACCCCAGTGTATATAAATATCAAAAAAGGGCAGCTCTGAAAGCTGCCCTTGATCTTAATGAATATTGCCGTGAAATCTTTCAAAGAAGTGAACGAAAACAGGCAATAACTGGCCTATACCGTTCCGTTTGAGTCAACTCTTCCATATTTATCTTCCAGTCTTTCGAGGTCATGAATTTGATCATAGAAACCATAGATAACCTCCAGCACTCTGGCCGAGTTTTTGTATGCGGAAACCCTGTGAGTGACTCCACGAGGTATTATTATATAGTCGCCCTTTTCGAGCACAACCCTTTTTTCCTCTATTTGAAATCCGACATTATCGTCCAAAGCAATGAAAAGTTCGTCCCTGCAATAATGCCTTTGTTTACTAAGGCACTGTCCCGCATTAATCGTCAGAAGTTTGACTGTGCTAATGGTGTTTTCGCTGAATATTTCCATATTTCCCCAGGGTCGTTTTTTACATTCGACCATTCTTGTCGAGCCATCCCGCAAAAGGAATTCTCTATTGGTGTCCGCGGTCGATTGCGT